>CAZQMT010000027.1:4621-5824 GCA_964594555.1 uncultured Vicinamibacterales bacterium | reverse complement strand
GAAGCGGCGCATGTTTTCTTCTGGGCGAAACAAATTAATGTCACCATCTGCACGCCTGTACGCCTTCGTGCCCTCAAAAATCTCCTGAGCATAATGGAACACTGCTGTTGCCGGGTCGAGAGAGAAAGGCTGATAAATTTTAATTGTCGCATCATGCCACCCGCGTTCCTCAGTGAACCGTTGCATGAACATCCTATTTGAGAAAACAGATCCAAATCCAAGTTCACCAGTCGGAATTGGCTTAAGAAGAGATTCGTCGATCGACTGAATAGCAATATCCATAGCAGAACTCTACCGGTTCACCTGCGCCTCAAGTTTACACGGGGTTCATCGTTCTGTCTTGGCAACGCATCATGAACTCTCTCACCTGTTACACTAAAGGATGCTTTTCTATTGCTCTCGACACGGTGAGACAGCATTCAATGCAGAGGGAAGAGTTCAGGGACAACTCGACATCCCTCTCTCTAAAAATGGACAACAACAGAGCAAAGCCCTAGCATCCGCTCTTTCCTTAGAACCTCTGGATGCAATCGTCGTAAGCCCTCTTCGGCGTGCTCTTGAAACAGCTGAGGCAATTGCCACTGAGCTCCAGCTGCCTCTCAAAATTGACCCTAGACTCGCCGAAATCAATGCGGGTATTTTTCAGGGTTTAAAATGGGATGAGATCGAAATCAAGTACCCAAATGAAGCGACACTATGGAAATCAGGCGATCCAGATTTTGTGATTCCTGAGGGCGAATCTCGTCGGACCTTAATGCTCCGCGGACAGGCAGCCTTTGAAACAATACAAGCTAACAACCACACACACGTAGCCGTCATCGCGCACGGCGGTCTACTCGCTGCCACTCTTAAATCTCTGCTCAAGATACCCTCCTCTCTTAATCCTTTTGTTTTCCGCAACGGCACGATCAGTCGACTCGAATGGTCTTCAACGATTAAATTACTTACGCTCAACGAACAACATCATTTACAAAAGTCTACGATTAACTCTGAACGAACGGGCGATCTTTAGCAGTCTTCTTAAAACTGATTTCAAGTTCATCTAACAGATGGACTATTTAGAAGATTTAAGGTAGACCGTGCCACTATGGAGTTATCTAAAAACTTGCAAATTTTATTTTACCCAGTACGATAACGTTATGATTCGTACACATAAGTCACTAGACATACTCATCACTCTTTTCACCATTACCGTTTTCTTCT
>CAZQMT010000027.1:0-4596 GCA_964594555.1 uncultured Vicinamibacterales bacterium | reverse complement strand
GCGGCTGGCCAAGGCCCCGCTACCGTTCCAGCACCACCCGATGTCGCTGAACCGCCAGCTGACGCTGAAAAAACTTCATCAGGCTTGACTTTTAAGATTCTTGAGTCGGGAAGCGGTTCAACATCTCCGAGTCTCGCTGAATCGGCCGTAGTCACCGTCAACTATTCAGGCTGGACAACCGACGGTAAACTCTTCGATAGCACCATATTCAGGCGCCGACCTAGCGTAATCGCCCTGGACAACATTATGCCTGGCTGGCAAGAAGGGTTACAGCTCATGGTCGAAGGAGAGAAACGTCGACTGTGGGTCCCAGAGGAACTAGCCTACCAGGGACAAGCGGGGCGACCGGCTGGAATGCTCGTCTTTGATATCGAGCTTGTCTCGTTTAGATCACCCCCAGAAGCACCAGTTAACGTCTCGGCAGTACCCGCTGACGCTGAAACAACAGGATCAGGCCTGGCCTTCAAAATTCTAAAAACTGGTACTGGAACAGCGCACCCGAAGAGTAACAGTACGGTCACAGTGGAGTACACGGGATGGACCACTGACGGCAAACGGTTTGACAGCTCAATCTCAAGAGGTAAACACTCAACATTCCCGCTTGACATTGTTATCCCAGGGTGGACAGAGGGTCTGCAGCTGATGGTCGAAGGTGAACAGCGGAGATTTTGGATCCCTGAGAACATCGCCTACAAAGGTAAAGTCGGACAACCAAGGGGACTGCTCGTCTTTGATATCGAGCTAATTTCCATTGGTAGTGAATAGGCTGCTATTACTCCATTCACTCAGGAAGTTCTAGTGAGCGTGATCGGTTCGGGTGTGTCACTCAGTGGCAGTACCCGACCAATGACGCTCGCGTGCACGTAACCAAGACCCCGAAGTGCCGAGACACAGCTGTCAGATCTGTCCGAAGGAACGCTCGCTAACAACCCACCGGCAGTTTGAGGATCGAAAATCGCCATATAGCATTCGTCTCGCCTAACGTTTGCTAAATCTTTTACAGCACGTCTAAGCCTGATGTTTGAAGGCTGTAATGAGCTTAAGAAACCTCGTTTGATTGTCTCACGCGCCCCTTCGAGTATGGGTAACATACCGAGATCAATCTCAGCATCTACCTTCGATTGACGAACCATCTCAACTAGGTGTCCCAAGAGACCAAAACCCGTAACATCTGTACAGGCCGTTGCAGCGTGTGCAATTAAACAAGTTGCTGCTGCTCGATTCGACTGCAACATCGTGCCCAGAGCTTTCTCAATCCAATGCCCCTTGGCCCTACCTCGCATATCCGCAGCGAGCAAAGTTCCAGTTCCAAGAGGTTTCGTCAATACAAGTGACTCCCCTGGACACATACCACCTTTTCGTAAAACCGCATCCGGATGCACTGCCCCAGAAACTGTGAACCCAAGAGCCAGCTCAGCAGCTTCTCCGGTATGCCCACCTACCAACGAAACTCCAGAAGCAGCAAGGACCTGAACAGCACCAGACATTAACTGGAACAATTGATCTTCAATTTTTTTCTCCAAGCCGTAGGGCACTGTGGCCACAGCTAATGCAGTCCGTGGCTCAGCGCCCATCGCAAAAAGATCTCCCAACGCATGATTCGCAGCAATCTGTCCAAAAACATAAGTGTCGTCAACAAAGGCACGGAAGAAATCTACTGACTGAACCAATAACTCAGAAGAACGGACTTTGACTAAAGCGGCATCGTCCCGCTCTGACAGACCGGCAATTACATCGCTGTTAGATGTTTGCTGTAGACGATCTAAAACACGATCGAGAATCGTACTGCCAACTTTTGCTCCGCAGCCCCCGCACCGCATCGCCATAGCAGAAATTGCTTGTCTCGCTTCATCATCAACAAGACCAGATTCCACAGATACGGCGTTGTTCGCTGGCATCTCTGGGAGCTCGTTATACTTCCGTATCCACTGAACATCGATCCAGTTCTTGATACGCCAAACATAATCTCCCTCTAAGGTCCAGCGCCCTCGCGACGCAATAGCATGCTTATCTCCTGTTGAAATGATTGAGAGATAGTTCAGCTGAGGGACAAATGTTTTAAGCGGCCGTTTTGTAAGCGCACGCCGTAAATTCTTAGACAGCGGCGGACCTTGCCGTACAGCAAACACTCCAGCCTTCGGTCGAGGGTGATTTACTACATGCGCGATGTCACCTGCTGCAAAGACGTCGGCGTGCGAAGTCGACTGTAGCGTGTCTCCAACCAGGACGAAACCTCGACTATTCAGATCAAGTCCACTATTACGAAGCCACTCAGCAGCGCCAGCTGATGTGACCCAAAGAATTTCGTCAACTAAAGCGTCTGGAGCAGAAGCGAAACTAAGACGTCCTGGAGCGACATTAATGACTTTATGTCCCGTATGTACTTTAATTCCTCGCGCTTCCAAGATACGAACAAATTTCAGCCGGATCGAACGATTGTAGCCAACGAGAATTTCGTCAGCATCAGTAAACAAGTGGAACTCGAGCCTCGAATCATCAAGAGCCAAGGAAGAAAAATCACGTCTAAGCCGCTGCTCAATAGCTAGCAACACTTCGACACCACCAGCTCCTGCGCCAACGCAACCAATGCGCAATTGGCCTTCCTGTGATAGAACACGCGTCTGGAAAGATTTCCAACGATCTAGAAAATTATTGATTGGTTTCACAGGAGTGGCGTGATCGCTCGCTCCCGCAACACGCACGTGCGGTGTCGCACCGATATTAATAGAAAGCAGGTCATAGGAAATAGAAGGACGGTCCCCAAAGTGAACCTCGTGCGAAACGGAATTTAGGCCTGTGGCCGCCGCGTGCACAAACCTCGCACCAGCGAATCGTGCTAGTCGTCGAAGATCGATATGAGACTCATCGAATGTATAGTGACCGGAAATTAGCCCTGGCAGCATCCCCGAATAAGGCATGTGCACATCTCGGGATACCAACGTAACCTGAACACCTGGCACTGACTTCATGCCAAACGACTTCAAAACCTCAACGTGGCTATGGCCGCCACCAACGAGCACCAAGTCCTTGACGGTCGGAGTTTTAATGTTTTCCATAAAACTCGTTCAGAAATCAGAAAGCCTGATCAAATACGATTCGAAGGCACCAATCAAACGTAACTATCGATAATATTAAGACCAATAGAGTAGATAAAATTTATCGTATGCGTACAGAAGAAGCTTACTTTCTCGCATGCGAAATCTTAGCCCACGCGTCTCTAAGAGTCACAGTACGATTGAACACTAGATTTCTCTTAGTCGAATCTTTGTCCACAATGAAATAACCGAGTCGTTCAAACTGGAATCTCTGGCCAGGCTTAGACCCCGCCACACTAGGCTCTACCTTGCACGTCTCTAAAATCTCAAACGAGTTTGGATTAAGTAAAGTTCTAAAATCTCGCCCTCCAGAATCACCAGGCTGTTCGTCAAGAAACAACCGATCATAAAGACGCGCCTCAACATTAATCGCATGCGCGGCTGAAACCCAATGCAGAGTCGACCTAACCTTTCGTCCATCAGGAGAAGCCCCTCCACGAGTTAGAGGGTCGTAAGTACATCTAAGCTCGATGACCTCACCCAGCTTGTCCTTTACAACACCAACACATGTAACAAAGTAAGCTGACCGAAGCCGAACCTCTCGACCAGGTGATAACCGAAAAAATTTCTTCGGTGGCTCCTCAAGGAAGTCATCCCTCTCAATGTAAAGAACCTTCGAAAACGGAACTTTTCTCGTCCCAGCTTCCTGATCTTCAGGATTATTAACTAAGTCAACTTGTTCTTCCTTGTCCTCAGGATAGTTTTCAATAACTAAGCGTAACGGACGCAGCACACCCATAACACGAGGAACCCATCTGTTGAGATCTTCACGTACCGAATGCTCGAGCAACGCTACATCAATAACACTCTCCCTCTTAGCGATACCAATCTTTGAACAAAAATCACGAATAGATTTTGGCGTGTAGCCACGTCGACGTAATCCAACAATTGTTGGCATTCGAGGATCGTCCCAGCCTTCAACATGACCACTCTCAATAAGCTCAAGCAATTTACGTTTACTCATCAGTGTATAGCTGAGATTTAAACGTGCAAACTCGATTTGATTCGGACGACATTTCACTTCAGCCGCCTCGAGGATCCATTCGTACAAGGGGCGATGATCTTCAAACTCTAGAGTACACAGAGAATGAGTAACCCCCTCTATCGAATCCGAAAGGGCATGAGCATAGTCATACATCGGATAGATGCACCATTCCGTACCGGTTCGATGATGCGAACTTCGCCTGACACGGTACAGAGTCGGATCACGAAGATTAAGGTTCGGAGAAGCCATGTCGATCTTCGCCCGTAGGACATGCATGCCGTCTTCAAACTCACCGTTCTTCATACGTTCAAATAAATCAAAGTTCTCATCGATAGAACGATTTCGATACGGACTCTCTTTTCCTGGGACTGTCAACGTTCCACGATACTCACGAATTTGACTGGCGGTAAGACTGTCAACATAAGCTTGTCCCTTCTGTATGAGCACTACCGCATGGCTATAAAGTTGGTCAAAATAATCTGATGCGTAATAAAGTCGATCGTGCCAATCAAATCC
>CAZQMT010000026.1:20420-21677 GCA_964594555.1 uncultured Vicinamibacterales bacterium | reverse complement strand
TACAGAAGAGATCATTCAGAGCACATTAGTCGCTATTGGCGAGGAGATGTTTGTTGCACTGCAGAGATCCAGCATGAGCCCAATCATTTACGAGACACTGGACTACGCGGTAGGTATTACCGATGCTGAGGCTAATCTCATCGCTCAAGGCAATGGCGTTGTCAGTTTTCTAGGTACGCTAGATGCCGCAGTGAGTTCAGTGCGGAAAAAGTTCAAGATTGAAAACATTTTCCCTGGAGACATTTTTGTTACAAATGATCCCTATAGTGGCGGAGGTACACATCTTTCTGACGTGACCTTGGTATTACCGGTCTTCTATGATGGAGAGCTTGTAGCCTTCGTTGCGAATAAGGCTCACTGGACAGAGATGGGTGGTAAAGCACCTGGTAGTTTCACGACCGATTCTACAGAAATATATCAGGAAGGTTTACAGCTTCCGACGGTGAAGTTGATGCAGGAGTATCAAATAGACCAGTCTCTACTTGATCTTTTAGCTGCTAATGTTCGATTGCCTGATCGAACACTCGGCGATTTGTGGGCGGGAATAGCAGCAATTCGAATCGGTGAACGTCGACTCCTCGAGTTACTACAGCGTTATGGTAAGCCAATGGTGTTAGGTGCGAAGGATGCACTGCTTGACTATGGTGAGTCTATGTCACTCAAAGCGTTACAAGCATTACCCAAGGGTGTGTTCGAAGCAGAAGATTTTATTGATAGCGATGGGCTCGGCCATGGTCCGTTCCGCGTTCAGGTGAAGGTGACGATCACAGATGACCGTTTTATCATTGACTATACTGGTAGTCATCCCCAAGTGCCTGGACCTGTGAACACAACACGTACGGGGCTTGAGTCACGGGCACGTGCGATTTTTCGTGCTGTAACCACGCCGAATCTTCCAACAAACGGAGGGATGTTTCGACCGTTAGAAGTCCTTTGTCCGGAAGGTACAGTCTTTACGGCAGTACGACCAGCGCCAACGTCGACTTACTGGGAAGCTGGGGGATTGGCTATTGATCTAGTCTGGAAGGCACTCGCAACGCACGTTCCTGAACGACTACCGGCAGGCGGGTTCCTGTCAGTATGTGCGACAGTTCTTTCGGGACCTCATCCGGAAACGGGAGAGTTATATTTGCTCGTGGAGCCACTTCTTGGAGGCTGGGGGGCCGGTTACAACAAGGATGGTGAGCGTGGTCAGTTTTGCCAGTCGAACGGAGAGACGTACAACATTCCGATTGAGGTAACTGAACAGCGTTACGG
>CAZQMT010000026.1:8708-20410 GCA_964594555.1 uncultured Vicinamibacterales bacterium | reverse complement strand
AATAAAGAGAAACTGCCATGCGTTCACTGCTAGTGCTACTCGCTACGTCCTTTTTCACCTTCCAAGCGTCGGCTCAATGCATCGCCGCAGATGATGACGACATACCACCAAACTGGACAGACTTTGCGACAGGTTCATCTGTCACTATTGAACACTCCAGGAAAACACCACAAGCACCCGTCAGCAGGTCACAGATTAAAACCGTTCTGCAGAAATCCAAGCACTCTGCTTTCACAAGATACAGAGGAGAAGACGGCTTCACGAAAGCTGAGGATGGAGGTGCTGGAGCTTACCGAGGAGGGAATGGCGTTTTGCTCGATTACCGTGTGCTTTCAGAGCCCGCACAGGTTACTGGTATTTACGGTCGTAGTCAGTTTCGGCCTTGGGGAGTGCACGGTGGTTGTGAGGGATCGGAAAATGCTATTAGGATCCTTCGTGTGAGTGGTCAAGAAGAGTGCTTGGCAAGTGCCGCTCGCGTGCCTTTGGAAGCCGGCGATATTGTTCGTCTAGTGACTGGAAAAGGAGGGGGCTGGGGTGAGCCTGCGAAACGGTCTCGGGAGCAGGTTTTAGACGACCTTAAAAACGAGTACATTACTTCTAAGCAGGCTTGCCTGCACTACTCATTCAACCCAAAGGTCGGGTAGTGTCGTTTTTGAGGCATGTCACAATACAGCGTTGATTTGAATATGAGAATGCGCATCCTCTACATACGTCCTGTTGCTGCAGGAACTCGCAGCGTTGAGATGGCAAAGGTGCTGCGTAGTGCGCGGAGAGAAGGTACAGTCGTCGATTTGGTGTCATTGCCGGCTGGTGGTCCGACGCATCTTGAGTACCACACATACGAAGGTTTAGCGATTGGTGACATCGTGAGGCATATTCATGCTGCGTCACGTGATTACGATGCTACCGTGATCGGTGGTTTCTATGATGTTGGGCTTCGGGAAGCGCGTGAGATTTCAGGTCAGATGATAGTGACGGCGCCATGTGAAGCATCTACGTCGATTGCACGGTGTTTAGGCAACACGTTTTCTGTAATTGTGGGTCGTCGTAAATGGATTCCAAGAATTACTCAGAATATTAACAATTACGGTCACCGAGATGCTGTCGCCTCGGTTAGGGCTATTGGGGTCGGTGTAAATCAGATCCAGTCTTCAAAGCAGACAGCTGAGCGCCTACTCACTGTTGGACGTCAGTGTGTAGAGGAGGATCATGCAGAAGTACTTATCCTTGGTTGCACAGCTGATTATGGATTTCATGAGCAATTACAAGAAAAGCTCGGTGTTCCAGTGATTGATCCCTTAATAGCTGGACTTAAACATGCGGAGTTAATGGTGGAAACCGCACGTCGTTTCGGTTGGTATCCGAGCCGAAAATGGGGAAGTGAATCACCTCCAGACGAAGAAATTAAGTCTTTGAAGCTGTTCAAGCCTCACCCTCCCACTGGTGACTTTATTCCAGACAACTAGCAGCGAACATTGAATGAGTCGTCCAAGTATGTCTAGTGATCCACAAATTCCGACTCTTGAAGAGGTTCAGAGGCTCGCTTCGACTCTCGGTATGACATTGACTGATGTTGAGATCGAGTCATATCGGAATATGATGCGTGCCGCATTTGTGTCCTGCCGGCGCCTCTATGAATTGCCTGAGTGGAAGCCGCCGGTGAAGTACCCACGTGGCCGGGGATATCGACCTTCTCGAGCGGACAATCCGTACAATGCTTGGTACTGGCGAACAGATATTAAGGGAGCATCATCTGGTCCCTTAAACGGGGTTCGCGTCGGAGTTAAGGATTCTTTCTGTGTTGCTGGGATCCCGATGACCGGTGGTTCACGTGTGCTCGAGGGATTTGTTCCTGATATCGATGCGACTATTGTGACTCGGTTACTCGACGCAGGTGCGGAGATTGTTGGGAAGACGACTTCTGCAAGTGGTGTGGGTACTCGCGGAGACAATAACGACATCTTCGGAACGGTTCGAAATCCACGAAAACCTACACACGCACCAGGGGGGTCGTCAAACGGAAGTGCAGCCGCGTTGGCTGCCGGTGATGTCCAGATGACCTTGGGGGCGGATCAGGGAGGGTCGATTCGTATTCCGGCTGCCTGGAGCGGTGTTGTTGGTCTTAAGCCGACCTATGGTCTGGTCCCATACACTGGGTGTGTGTCCAATGAGATGACGATGGTACATGCGGGACCTATGGCGACTACGGTTGCCGACGTGGCACGTTTACTTTCTGCGATCGCAGGTCCCGATCCACTCGATCCGAGACAACGAGGTGTCATTTCTTCCGTTACGGATTACACCGCAACGATTGGACAAGGAGTCCGTGGCTTACGTATTGGAGTTGTCCTAGAAGGTTTTGGGCAACCGGCTTGGGATGATATTGGGCTCTTGGGCAGCGAAGAGATCGTAGATACAAAGGTTCGGTCTGCCTGTCGTGCGTTGGAACGACGTGGTGCTGTGGTTACTGAAGTGTCGATCCCGATGCATCTCGACGGTGTACATATTTTCAACGGAATGTACAACGAGGGTAATGCCCACATGTATAAGAACCACAATGTTGGTACTAATTGGTTGGGTTTCTATAACACCAAACTTCTCGAGGGTGAAGGATGGCGATCGCGTCCGAATGACTTGTCTCCATCGGCTAAAGCGATGCTTCTTACAGCGGAGTACCTTGACCGTCGTTATCGTGGCCGCTATTACGCGCGAGCTCAGAATCTTCGGTCCTTGTTACGTAATGCATACGATGATGTGCTCGCGTCCTACGATGTTTTAGCAATGCCGACCGTGCCGTGCCGCGCTACTCTGATTCCACCGCCAGAGATTACACCGCAAGAGAGTGTGGCCTTTGCGATGCAGATGATTAACAACACCTGTCAGTTCGGAGTGACTGGTCATCCAGCGATCAGTGTTCCTTGTGGGATGGCTGAAGATTTGCCGATCGGGCTAATGCTTGTGGGGCGTCACCTCGATGAATTGATGGTCTTGCGTGTGGCAGATGCCTTCGAGCAGGTCGGTGACTGGCAGACAATGTAGTAAAGGGGGACGTGACGTGCGCGGAGAGCGTGCGCCAGTTATGAGGATCGTTCGGTTTCTGTCCGGTCGCCTTGTTTCTGGACTGGTCGTTCTTATTGGCGTATCGGTCTTAATTTTTGTACTCGCCCGAGTCATCCCTGGCGACCCAGCGAGACTTGCTCTCGGGCCAACTGCTCCTCCTGAACAGGTCGAAGCGCTACGTGCTCGGTTAGACCTGGATGCTCCTCTTTTAGTTCAGTACGGCCGCTTTGTTACAAATGCGTTGCGTTATGACTTTGGCATTTCTCTCTATACCAACAGACCGGTAGCACAGGATATCGCTGAATCATTTCCAGCAACTTTCGAGCTGGTTCTTTTATCGACGTTTTTTGTCGTTGTCTTTGGTGTCGGTCTCGGAGTGCTTGGATCTCGTTATCGTGATACGTGGCTTGATAGTGTTCTTCGGTTATTTTCGGTGATCGGCGTGGTCGCTCCGACATTTGTTTGGGCGATTTTCTTCATGTTAGTTTTTTCGTTTTGGTTCGAATTGTTTCCTGTCGGCGGACGGCTTTCAGAAGGCATGCTCGTTCCTCCTGATGTAACAGGGTTCTATCTAATAGACACGTTGCTTTCTGGTCACTGGTATGGATTCTTTGACGCTGTGCACCATCTTATCTTGCCAGCGATTGCCCTTGCACTACCGGCGTTGGGGCAGACTGCTCGGCTCACACGTACGAACTTAGCCGAGGTAGACCGTGCTCCTTACATCGAAACGGCGCGGGCGTACGCATTTCGAGAGGATGAAATAGCACTGAAATTTGCTCTTCGCCCAGCTGCCATTCCGACATTGACTATTATTGGCCTCGAGTTTGTTGCTTTATTTGGTAACGCCTTCCTTGTTGAGACAGTCTTTGTCTGGCCGGGTATGGCACGTTACGGTGTACAGACAATCCTTCACAAGGATTTGAATGGCATTGTTGCGACAGTACTTGTCATGGCATTGCTATTCGTTTTGGTCAACGCCTTAGTAGATTTTATTGTGACATTTGTGAACCCTCGTATCCGTCTGGCATGGCGATCATGAAAGGGCCTTGGTGTCAATCGAGGGCCTGGTACCGTTTCTCACGAAACCGGTTGTCAGTTGTCGGGTTAACGGTCGTTGTTGCAGTTGTTCTTATGGCAACCCTTGCACCGTGGATAGTCCCCTATCCTGAACATGCGGAAGCCTTTGTTGATGTTGAAAATGTGAGTCAGCCGCCGACTGTTAACCACCTCTTTGGAACTGATGATGTGGGACGTGATGTGTTAAGCAGAGTTGTATTTGGTTATCGAACGTCACTTATTCTTGCTGTGGTTGTGTTAGCCATTGCGGCCCCTCTCGGCGTTGTTTTTGGCCTGACAGCTGGTTATCTTGGGGGTTGGGCGGATACGGTCATTATGAGGGTTACTGACGTTTTTCTTGCGGTGCCTTCGTTGGTTCTTGCCATGGCTATTCTTGGACTCTTTTCACCGTCACTGGTGATGGCAATGGTAGCTGTATCGGCTGGTTGGTGGCCCTGGTACACACGCTTGGTCTATAACTTGAGTCGTTCGCTTCGAACTGAGGGCTATGTTACTGCCGCTCAAGTTGTGGGAGCATCGTCACTTCGTATCATGTTCGGTGAGATTTTACCGAACTGTCTTGGCACTGTTCTGACAAAAATCACTCTTGATATGGGGTTCGTTATCCTTCTTGGATCGAGCTTGAGCTTCCTGGGACTTGGGGCACAGCCTCCTACTCCAGATCTCGGTAGTATGGTCGCTGAGGGAACCATATTTCTACCAGATGTCTGGTGGCCGGCTGTGTTTCCTAGCTTGGCAATTCTTATTGTAGTTTTGGGATTAAATCTTGTCGGAGATGGTTTGCGTGACCTGTTTGGTGTCGAGGTCTAAAAATCGACTGAATGGGATTGTACTGATATGAGACCGTTACTTCAGATTTCTAATCTTCAAGTTCGGTTTCCTTCATTCGAGGGAGAAGCGTCTGTACTTGACAAATTAGATCTCACTATAGACCGCGGTGAGAAGGTTGCCTTGGTCGGTGAATCTGGATGTGGTAAATCATTGACGGCACGTGTCATCCTCGGTCTGATTAATCGTCGACGGGCGTATATTTCTGGGCAGCTTCGGTTCGATGGCACTGATTTATTAACTCTGTCCTCGGCTGAGTGGCGAACGATCCGTGGTCGTCGAATCTCCATGATTTTCCAGAATCCCTCGGCTGCATTGAACCCAGTGTTCACGGTTGGTGAACAACTTGCCACAGCAGCGCGTCGGGGTGGTAGTGCTAATAACCTTGTTGAAGCTAGAGCTCTCGCACGAGAGATGCTTGAGCGTATTTCAGTCGCAGATCCCGATCGAGTACTTTCTTCTTATCCGTTCCAGCTCAGCGGCGGCCTTAATCAGCGAGTCTTGATCTCGATGGCACTCATTAATCGTCCAGATTTGATCCTAGCGGACGAGCCAGGTACGGCGCTGGATGTAACGATACAGGAGCAAGTGCTTCGAGAGATGTCTAACTTGGCTGAGATGACTGGAACGGCGGTTCTGTTGATTAGTCATAACCTAGGAGTGGTTAGAGCTTTCACTGATCGTATCTACGTTATGTACGCTGGACAAATCGTAGAGTCAGCT
Source organism: uncultured Vicinamibacterales bacterium (assembly GCA_964594555.1). GTDB lineage: Bacteria > Acidobacteriota > Vicinamibacteria > Vicinamibacterales > CAZQMT01 > CAZQMT01. The sequence continues at coordinate 14,719 of CAZQMT010000026.1, read as the reverse complement.
AAGACTGAAGTGTTATTTCGAAATCCTATGCATCCTTACACAGCGGCACTTTTGCGCGCTGTACCACGCCTTTCGGCTGATGTTCCTCCCCAAGGTATCGAAGGCGCGATTCCCGACTACGTAAACGCACCTTCGGGTTGTCGATTTCGGCCTCGTTGTGCTCATGCGGTCCCAGGTTGTAGTTGGTCGTTGGAGTCGACGGTATTCGAAGATAACCATCGGGTTAGGTGTGTACTGTATTCAGATGAGGAGAGGCCACACAATTCTACCGATGATGGTGAAGTTCCTGAGCCAAGCAATCATGTCTGATGAAACGCTGCTAGCAGTTGAAGGTTTAGGGAAGACCTACCGAGTCAAAGGAGTGATAGTAAAGGCGCTTAAGCATGTTGATTTGACAGTTGAATCAGCAGAAACCCTAGCGGTCGTGGGTGAATCTGGCTCAGGAAAAACGACACTTGGGCGCCTCATTCTTGGTCTTGAACCTTCGACCGTTGGACGGATGCTCTACCGTGGTGTCGAGATTGATGTGCGTCGGTCGTTAATGATGCGTCGCCGGATTCAGCTTGTAGATCAGAACCCTCTCTCGGCGTTGAATCCTAGTAAGACGGTGGAGCAAAGTATCGCATTGCCTCTTCAGGTACATCAGGTTGGTACGAAGCGTACGCGAAGAACTCGTGTTGCTGAGCTTCTTGATGAAGTGGAACTAACGCCGAACTTTATGACACGCCGTCCTAGTGAGTTGTCCGGAGGTCAGCGCCAGCGTGTAGCATTGGCACGAGCACTCGCAGCCGAGCCAGAGTTACTGGTTCTTGATGAGCCAACATCTGCACTTGACGTATCGGTCCAAGCCAAAATTATGGCCCTTCTTGTCAGTCTTCAGCGGCGATTACGTTTGACTTATCTGTTCATTACCCACGATCTTGCCGTTGCTAGAAATTTAGCTAAGCGCATTGTTGTGCTCTATCGCGGAAAAATTGTGGAGATTGGTCCTGTCCCTTCTGTTTTTGCCAGGCCCCGACATCATTATACTGCGATGCTTTTGGCTTCGGTTCCGGTCGTAACTGAAACGGATGCGGTGCTTAAGCCGACGTGGCCATGGGAGAGGATGCTGCAAGAATCAGAAGCGCGTCAGAGTCCAGGTTGTGGGTTTGCGGCACGATGTCCGTTCGTTCAAGACCTGTGCCTGAAAGAGGATCCTGAACTTATACCATCACCTGGGATACACCAGTTCGCATGTCACTTTCCAGCTGAAGGATGAGAGCAATAGTGGTCCGGTGTAATTCGTTCTAACGAAGGTATTCGAAATCTCTGAAAACGTAGTTTGCTCCTGTTGTTCGAATGGCACGCTTGGAATCTTCCAGGGTTGGAGCTCGAATATAGTCTTGCTTTGCGACGACCGATGTTGTTTCGTAGGCAAAGATTGCAGGCTGGAGAGCCATGATTTTATGAACGAGGTTCCTGTAGTGTTTCTCTCGTATGGTAGGTCTGAGCATCATTCGACCTATTTCAAGGTCCCGGTCGATTTCGGGGCTATCGAGCCACGTCATGGATGTCCAATTTCCGAGATTGCTGCTGTGAAACATGGCTGAAAGTAACGAGTCGGGGTCGGTGGTGTAAGCACTGACATCCACATTGTTGACATGTGGTGTGGTCTGTGGACTGTTAGCACGTTCGAGTACTAGTGCCCAGGGTGATCGAATGACTCTAACGTTGATTCCAAGGTCCAACATGTTTTGCTGAAAGAGTAGAGCAATTTGACCAGAGAGTGCTACTTCAGAAACCCACTGGATCTCGACTACGTGATCAGCCGGTTCGTAGGCCGATTGGGAAAGTTCTGCTCGTGCAGCCGCTAGGTCTCTGGCTGGATAAGGAATGGTTTCATCGTATCCGATTAGCCCCACGGGTAATGGTCCTCGTGCTGGTGCGCCGTTACTAAAACCTTCATTCACCTTTAGAAGTTTATGCATCGCGTCATAGTCGAAGGCCAGTGCCATTGCTCGGCGAAAGTACACGTCGTCAGTGGGAGCCCGTTGAGTATTGAATTTCATGCAGAAGACTGAGGCTCGTCTATCCTGTGCTAACACTATCCCAGGGGCGGTGGCGAGCGATCGTAGGATTTCTGGTGGTAATGACATACGCGTGAGGTCGTGTTCATGCCGTCGCATTAGAGCACGAATTGTTGGAGCTTCCATGGAGTACTTTAGCCTCACGCTCTTGGGAGCTTTTAGAGCGAATGGGCGATAGTGGTTCTCGAATTGTTGTAGGACGGTGAGTGAGCGAGGGTCGTGGGTGATCACTCTATAAGAACCACTGCCGGCGTCATGCGTGGATAGAAACAAGTCCCCATAGTCACCGTATTCACCGAAGTCACCGTTTTGTAGATTCGCACTGACAAGTTTAGAGTTCACGATGGCGAAGCGTGCCAAGCTGGCGATGAAAGGTGCGAATGGTTTCTTAAGGTGAAACTTGACGTGATGTGGTCCCGTAGCCTCAGCCGATTCGAGATCAGCGAAGAGAAAAGAGAACCCCCGCTGCATTGTAAGCAGACGCTGTACGGAAAAGACAACGTCTTCTGCTTTAACGGGTGTTCCATCGTGGAAGGTAGCGTCTGAGCGTAGCGTGAAGGTGTAGAGTTGGCCATCGTCTGAGACGGTCCAAGAGGTAGCCAGATCGGGCTCGAGTCGACCATCTGGTGTAGGGCGAACAAGAAAATCATAGACGTTAAACATGAGAATCGAGTCGGCATAGTCGGTCGCTTTATGTGGATCTAGTTCACCGATTGCTGCATCGTTGACGCGAAGAACACGATCTTGAGCTGGTGCACAGGTCAATGTAGAGAAAGCTATCAGCCCCATGCAGCTTACATTTAGACATTTTCGATAGATACTAGCTTTTGTAAAAAAAATGAGCATTTTGCGCAGTAGTTTGACCGCCACGGCACGATAGGCTGTGAAGTAATTCAGTCTTTATAGCGACACGATTTTTTCAATAACTGGCCAGAAGTTGAGCTGATCGACTGCATGACCGCGGTAGATGCCGATAGAATCAGCACCATTCGTTAAGGCTCGTCGTGCGGCTTCAAGCATCAGCGTGGGATCCTGAAAGCTCCCTGGGTGGTAACAGGACAATTCGACGACAAGCGGACATCGGCCGCCAATAATTTTTGCCGCCTCTTTCGTGTGGCGTTCAACATCTTTCAGGCTTGAAGTTGTACGAAACCAGAGGTGCAGCTCGTCAACTAGATCATCTTGAACCCAGCGGGGCCAGTCTTGAAGGACCTTAAGATAGTCATCTCGCTCACGATGAATCAGCGACACTGTGAAGGTTGAGCGGGGATTTTTTTCTCTGAGAGTTTCTCTGAGTTCACGTAAGAGGACTGTGACCTGATCGGCGCGGAACTGGATCCAATCCGGTGTATTGTTCGGGAGAGTGAATGGATCACGTCCCGTTTGTGCGCGATAAGCATCGACCATCGCCGTTTCGTAGCCGTTTGTGTCGACTCCCTCTGCATCTTCATTAGCTAATACAAACTCGGCTTGCACTCCGTCAGCTCCTGATTTCTCAAGAAGGTCAAGATAGCGACTTATTTCATGGCGGCGCATTTCTGGAAAGATAGGGCTGAGTTGTAAACGTTCGTATGGTTGAAGCTCGTCTCGGTGTTCACGGTTCTGACCACGAAGTTCTTGGTGAGTACGCGCAAAGTCACTCATGCGTGGTTGAGCGTTGGGTGAACTCCAAATCGGACGATGTGTGTTGAGGATTTCCGTTGCTTCTGATGTGCAATTTGGTGGTCGAATAAACTCACACGACCAGGCAAAACGCATGCGAACACCACCATGAGAGTTGAGTGCCACGTACGAATGTGTTTCGATTCCGTGAGCTCTGGCGGTATCTACTAAAATCCGAGAGGCATTATTTGCGATAAGACGGGTTACGCCTACGTCCACGCATTGTTTTACGAATGTTTCTACCTCTGGTTGATCGGAGGATGACTTGGGATCGATAAGGCCGCCAGAGGCGCACCATAAGGTGAACCCTCTGGTTCGACTAGTTTGTGGAACTACGCTAGATGACGATGGTGTTGAAGCAGTTGTTTCGCGATCTAGTTTTGATGAGGCGCCGATGGCGCCGATCGAGATTGCTCCGCTGAGGAATGACCTCCGAGTTAACTCGCTACTGGGGAGTCTTTTATTCATGCCGTTCGGTCCTTTCATCACTAATGCCTTCGGCGAATAATTTTGACTTCATATTCCGTGCCGTGCGGCATCATCGATGGCGCTTATGAACGTATCGATTTCTTCTATGGTCGTAAACACATTGGGTGTTACGCGGATGCACGAGAACTCGCCATCAACGAAACGTGGCCTCACATGAATTCGATACTTATTTTCAAGAAAGAGTGTTAGGCGATCCATGTCCATGTCCTCAATGGTTAGAGCGCCAAGTCCACATGTTTGATCGGGGGCATCTGTATTGAGAACTGTGACGCCAGGTAATCCTTGAACACCTTCAGACCATCGGCGGCGTAGGTAGCTGAGGCGTGCGGCTTTACGTTCAACGCCAATGCTCTCGTGAAACGTTACGGCCTCGGTGATGGCCCCTCGGATGGCGATGGGATGGGTTCCGATCTGTTCAAATTTACGAATATTGTCGTCCATTTGTTCAGGTGCGGCCATGAGTGGCCAGATTGAAGGAATTTTCTCTTTTCTGACGTATAGAAATCCTGTCCCCACAGGAGCAAGTAACCATTTATGGAGACTTGTACCGTAGTAATCGCAGTCCAATTCGTCCCGTGTAAATGGGAAATGAGCGAAGCCGTGCGCTCCGTCGACAATCGTTTCGATACCTTGTTCACGGGCTAGTCGGCAAATCTGGCGTACCGGAAAGATCTGACCAGTGGTGTAAGTAGTGTGGCATATAAGAATCACTTTAGTTCTAGGTGTGATGTGCTCAGCAATGAGTTCGACGAGGTTCTCAGGGTTCGACGGGGGAGTAGAGAACGGTACTGTTTTAAGAACAACGCCATCGCGTCGTTCTCTTTGGCGCCAGGTCGTGAGCATCCTGGGGTAGTCTTGCGTGGTGGTTAGAATTTCGTCTCCGCGTTCGAGCTTCATTCCGAGCTGAACGATTTCCATCGCCTCACTTGTATTTCGTGTAATGGCCAATTCTTCTGGGTCACATCCGAATGTTGCTGCGAGTCGTCGTCGTACAACTTCAATACGTGGACCTAATATCTCATCGACGTAGTGCGAGGGGCTCATATTGATAATGTCCCAGTAGGAATGCATTGTTTTTTGAACGCTGCGTGGGGCCGGGCTGACGCTTCCGCTGTTCAGATTGATCGAATTCCGATCGATAGTGAAAGCGTGACGAACTTGAAACCAAAAATCCTCGTCGGTTGCGACTCTCTCAGGATCTTGACTGGCAATACCTTGAACTGAATTTTTAAGATCAGCTAGGGCGTTGGTCTGGAGAGCTGTGAGACAGCCTCCAGCCATTGAGAGGAATGATCTTCTATCCATGATATGACCTTCGCATTATTACGGTGTGAACGGACTGGACGATTATAACTGGTTCCGTTGTTCGTTTATCTGCATGCATTGACGGCAGTAAACAGTCAAGTATCTTAATCTGTTCTGAAGAGGTTAGTGGCCGTGGTTCGACTATTTCAATATTGAGATTGGATCTCATTTTTTCCTTGACCGACCAAAAAGGTCGTATATACTTATGTCTATATTGAGAATGAGTCTCAATATCAATATAGGGTAAAAATATTATGCTAGTTAGGTTTTTTGGTGTTTTAGTGATCTGTCCTCTTTTTGCAGGGGCTCTTGTGCAGGCAGCGGTGCTCGAGGAGGTAAAGAAAGATCTAGATGAAAATGGTGTGGCTGTTGTATGCGAAGAGAGTGCTTTAGCCGAATCTGAATGTGAACAACAGGCGCAAGAATCAGACCAAGCGTCAGATGCCGAGGAGATAGAAGAGCTTCGTCGTCAACTTGAGATTGTGGTGG
>CAZQMT010000026.1:0-8698 GCA_964594555.1 uncultured Vicinamibacterales bacterium | reverse complement strand
CCAGGACGACGCTGGGTTAACTGTAGACGAGGCTCGGGCTATTGGGTTGGCGCCGTCAGCGGCAGCGACTTATGGCATTGAACGAGGCGTGTCGATTGCTGGGTATGGCGAAATGCTTTATGAAAACTATGCTAGCGATACCCCAACCAAGTTTGATTTTCTACGGGCAATTCTCTACACCGGCTATCGATTTAACGACAAGTTTCTCTTTAACTCTGAGATTGAAGTTGAGCATGCGAAAGAAATTTATGTAGAGTTCGCTTATCTTGATTATCTAGCACATGAGAACTTTGGCATTCGTGGTGGAATGTTGTTAGCTCCTATGGGGCTCGTCAACGAATTCCATGAACCCACAGTCTTTCTAGGTGCCGAACGTCCGGTGACTGAGCAACGAATTATCCCGAGTACATGGCGAGAGAACGGCGGAGGGATTTATGGTTCGTTCGGTGACAAGGTGGCTTATCGTGCCTATCTAATAAATGGATTTAATGGCTCGAAATTTTCTTCGAAAGGTGTTCGTGGCGGTCGGCAGAAAGGTGCAAAGGCTAAAGCGAATCACATGGCGTTCACCGGACGAGTCGATGTTACACCGACGCCAGGCGTCTTTTTTGGTGCCAGTTTGTATACCGGTGGATCCGGACAGGGCGATATTGTAGTCAATGATAAAGACCTCGCCGTGCGGACGACTATCTTTGATCTTCACGGACAAGTGCAAGTGCGGGGTTTCGACCTTCGTGGTCTCTACGCAAAGGCCAATATTGATGATGCTGCTGGGCTTAATGAAGCCTTAGGTTTAACTGGTTCTTCCGGTGTCGGAGAATCAATGGAAGGTGCATACATCCAGTTTGGATATGACGTGTTGTCTCAGATTGGGACTAACGATGTGGCCTTCACGCCGTACGTCCGTCTTGAGCGAGTCGATACGCAGGCAAGTATGCCGTCTGGGTTCACAAGGAGCGCATCGACGAAGAACAATTTCCTGACTCTTGGTGTTGAGCTGAAACCGATTCCGAATATCGTGGTGAAAGTTGATCATGCTTGGGTCACCAATGATGCTGACAGTGGCGTGAACCAGTTCAATGTGAACTTGGGGTATGCCTTCTAATCTTCAAGTTATAATCGTCTAGTGGTTACATTTGTTTCAGCCCGACTTGCCCCGTTTCTTTCAAGAGGGGCGAGACGGGCTGGTTTCTTTGTATGTTTGTTTTTGTCGCTTACATGTGTAGAGGCTTTGGCGCAGGAGTGGCTCATTACTCGTTCTGAGGCATTGGCAGATGTCTTTTCTGGGGCAGTTGTTGAGACCGATCGTGTATTTCTGACGCCAGGGCAAATGGAACGTGCTGAAGCATTGTCTGGAGAAGAGATTCGTAGCGCTCTTCTTGTTCGTTACGTCGCCAGACAAGATGATCTAGTTGTGGGTCGTGCATACATTGATACTCACGTCGTACGTACTAAACGGGAAAGCCTACTTATTTCATTGAGTGCAGAAGGACTAGTAAAACGAATTGACGTGACAGCTTTTCTTGAGCCGCCGGAATACATGGCTCCAGTACCTTGGCTAAGGCAGTACTACGGTAAGCCGCTCGACGACGACTTAAACCTCCGAAGGCTGATCCGTCCTATCGCTGGTGCGACACTGACAACAATTGCGACGAATGACGCTGTTAGGCGGGTGTTGGCGATCGATTCTGTTCTTGAATCTGATGCCCGATGATTGCCTTGACCGACCAATTCGGTCGTATATAATACATAATACTGAGACTCAGTCTCATTTATTGATTTAGTTGAAGCTGCAGGTAGCCTAATGACGCGAAATGAGCGTTGGGCATTCAATGCCCTGGTCGCGCTCGTGACTATTACCGGTGTTATTTACTTCGTCATGAAGTACATGATGTCCACTGGGGATCCTTTTTCCGTTATTAATCACCCCTGGGAACCGGCGATGCTTTCGGCTCACATTGTGCTTTCTCCGTTACTCATTCTCTCTTTTGGGGTCATTTTTCGTTCTCACATTCTGAAGAGACTTTACGGCTACGGGAAAGCTAATCGACGAACAGGTTGGACATCTCTTGTCGGTTTTGCTGTCATGGGGCTTTCTGGTTACCTACTCCAGGTTGTTGCAAATCCGGTTCTCCTTCGTGCGTTAGTCTTTATCCACGTGGTTTCCAGCCTAGTGTTCGTAGTTGGATACAGCATTCATTTCTTTGCTGGCATAAAAATGCCTTCTCAAAAAAATGTTGCTCTCACGCCAGAATCGTCGCTAAGTGCAGTGGCTAAACGCTCACTATGAGTCGTTTGTATCGTCGCTCTATCCAGCGCAATATGCTGGTCGCTTGTCTTATCTGTACAGTCGGTAGTCTTACGGCAGCGGCTATTTTTCTTCAGCCGATCGCATCCCCTCAGCTTGATTTAAGCCCTTTGAAACGCGTAGAGCGTCGTGTATCGCTGATGGGGACTTATGCTGAACTTGTGACGTTTTCTGCTGATCGTCAGCAGGGACTTCAGGAACTTGGGCGTATGTTGAGCGTACTTGAGGCAGCGGAGGGAGAGCTCAGCACTTGGCGTGATGACAGTATAGTTACTGCCCTTAATCGACAGCCGGTTGATGTGCCATGGGTTGCTCCTCAACCGTTGTGTTCGTTGTTTTCCGAGCTTGTGTCATGGCATCGAGAAACACGCGGGGCTTTCGATCCAGCAATTGGTGCGCTCGTTGCGGCGTGGGGACTTCGTGAAGGTGGACGTCATCCAACGAGTATAGGTATTGAAACGGCACTCAGACATTCGGGGCTACAGCATATTTTTTTCGATCCACGTTCATGTAGCGTGACACGCCGACGTAATGTTTGGCTTGATGCTGGAGCGTTTGGTAAAGGAGAGGCTCTCGATCGGCTCTTACATTTAGAAGGTGTAGGACCTGTGCAACCATGGATAGTCGATTTGGGTGGACAGATTATGGTTAATGGCATGTCGAAAGAAGGTTGGCCAATTGCTCTGGCACATCCTCAACGGCGAGATGAGGCTGTAGCGGAAATCCACTTAACCGAGGGTTCGCTCGCTACTACAGGAGGGTCGGAGAGAGATGTTTCTCTTGAGGGCCACCGTGTTGGTCATATTCTTGATCCACGAACAGGCCTTCCGATTACACGTAAGGCATCCGTGGCGGTATGGCATCGGAGTGCATTAGTGGCGGACGTATTATCCACCGCACTTTATGTTATGGGTGTGGAAGAAGGTTTAAGCTGGGCAGAAACTAGAGGTGTTGCGGCGTGCTTCATCGTGCCAGAAGATGAAGTGGTCGATCAAAACGGTACAGCGCGTATGGGTGAGGTTGTCTTACAGCCTCCGACTAGCTGGTCGCGATGTTTTGTACGTGTGGCTGGTAGTTGCTAAGAGGACGTATCTTTCTAAGTTTTGGAACTTTTTTTCTGAGCCTATGCCGAGGGGAGGATAGGCTCATCCTTTCCCATCGACTAAATTCTAACAGCTACTACTGACGGGAGCTTCCTCCGATCGGATCTCCAGCTGGAAGCTCGAGTGTTGAGTTCGGTACGGTGTCTTCAGTGCGGTTCTCCCACCGTTGAATGTCTGTGACTACGAGTCGCTGGTGAGGCGAGAGGGTCTCTTCGCCGGTCAAATTTTTGGCAAGTTGATGTAGGCGGTCACTAAGTACTGCACGGACTTCTGCTGCATTCGTGCTTTGACTTGCTTGTCGCATCATCTCATCGACTACGACTCGCTGTATGACATTAAGTACCTTCCCGTGGTACTCGTTGTCAGGGCGATCTGTATTCCAGGTGACATCGATAAGGCGATCGATGACTTCCGTTAAGCTCGGATAGTCACCGAGGCTACCAAAAACTACGAGCCTGGCCATCCGTTCTGGGTGTAGTAGTCGCTGCGCAGAGAGGCTTGCCGCACCCTCGGCGGCCCCAAGGGGATCAAAGATGAGCGCTGTGTGTCCCTCGAATGTTTCTCCTGCATCAAATCGAGAGGCTGGTGGAGGAATCATTCGTATAATCCGCTCTGGTAAAGCGAGGAAGTTTACAGTAAGCGTTTCAAGGATTGTTTCTAAGGCCTTGCGCTGTTCATCAGCAGGCACAATGGTGAAAGGAGTCTGCCCGTCGCCCCGTAATGCATAACGATAGTCTGCGCCGCCGAGGCTCTGTGCGGCTGAATTAAGCTGGAATCGATGATGTAAGTACAAAGGCAGTAGGACGTGCTCAAGGGATGCGAGCGGAGTGCCCTGGCGGATTACGTTTGGGCCGAACTGACTGAGACCGATCCGGCGAACTTCAATCTCGTGTTTAAGATGATCAACTAAGTTGGCCCCGTTGTCCCATACAGAAGCGTATTGGTGACTCGCTCCGACAAAGTTGTTGTTTGTGTGCCCCATGTAGATGAGGCCCTTCTCTATTCCATCTTCTGCGATGGCTTGTAGGGCCTTGGTCTCGTCTGTGCCTTCTGGGAAATCCTGGTAAAGCCACTTAATGGCCAGTTCGTCGTAGGTACCGATTCTTCGCAGATAGGCATTGGACAGATCAATCGTGTCATCGTCTCTGATTTCGACTAGTGGTGCTGGATAGTCCATAACGCTCTCTCGTCCGTAAGAACTCGCCATGTAGTTATGGGGAAATCCGAGTGTGTGACCTACCTCGTGTGCTGAAAGCTGTCGAACACGTGCGAGTGCCATCTCTACTGCGTCTGATTTGTCTGAGACCTGAGCTAGGTACTCAAAGCTCGGGGCATCTGAGAGTCCGCAGGGCTCATAGTACGTCGCCTGATCCTGTGTGAAGGGTGGAATCACACCTTGTCCATGTAGATAGTCTTGTCTCAGGCGTAGGCTGCCAAGACTGACGTTGCCTTTAATGATTTCACCGGTGCGTGGGTCGATGACAGAGGATCCATATGAATACCCCCTGGTTCGTCTGTGGATCCAGTGAATCATGTTGTGGCGAATGTCCTGTGGGTCTTTATCTGGCGGAAGAATTTCAACACGAAATGCATCAATGTATCCTGCCGCTTCGAACGCAGTATTCCACCAGAGTGCACCTTCGATGACAGCACTGCGAACGGGTTCAGGAATTCCTGGATCGACATAATAGACGATGGGTTTCACTGGCTCTGAGCGTTCGGCGCTTGGATTTTTTTTCTCGAGCCGGTGTCGAGCAACCCACCGTATTTGTAGGCTTTCGTCGATTGGTGTTGCGTAATCGTAGAGTGTAGGGCCATTTATACCGACTCTAGGATCGAATGTTCGTGTTTGGTAATTGTCGTCGGGAAGTCCTATGAAGGAGTGGTGCTGCCGTAAGCTTACTGCGTGGCCGTTTGCAGCCACTTCCCGGACAAGTTGACCAGGTTCACTGGTGGTGAATGTGAGGAGCGCTTCGACTTCAGTATTCTCGGGAAAGGAACGCGTACGAGGTAGATGAATTGCACTACGATCGGCATCGAGGCGGTAATGTCCCTGTCTGCGTCTGGCTAGTCGTTCTATGACACGTCCGGCGTCACGCAGAAAGAAGTCGGTGCCGTCCACAAGTACACTTCCGTCTTTTTCTGCCACAATATCGAATCCCCAGTGAACGGATGAGGCGAACGCGTCCTTAACGGCTTGTATTTCTGAAGGATTATCGGTTCTTGCTATGTAGCGATGGTTCGCTTCAATGAGCAATACGCGTGGGCCAATACGATGAGCTTCAAGGACATGTCGACCGCCGAGTCGTGCTCGATCGAGTCCTACGGGGTTGCTGCCAAGTCCAGAAGCCATTGAGACCATGTAAATGAATCCTGTGTCGAACTTGTCGATTTCCCAGTACAACTTTCCTGTTGATTCTTCCCAGTGTAGGTTGAAGAAGCCCTCTGTGCTTGTCATACCAGCCGTCATGTCGTCGATTGATGGCGCGAGTTGATCGATTTCTGATGTGTGTACTGGACTAAGAAATAGACCAAAAATAGCGGAAGCAACGAGAAGTTGGCGTCCCTTCGATGAAGCTCGCTTTTCGTTGTGTGATGACTCGTTCATTGAGAACCTCCACTCTTAATAGAAACGTTGTTTGCTTCGCCTTTAGCAATATAAACAATTCAGTGTTCGCTGGTTTTAGATACGTATCATGACCATCTTCCTAGCAAATCTAGTCAGATGTCAAAGTTGAGTCTTGAGTTCTTGAGCGCAATGCGAAATTTCAAGAGTTAGTGGTTTGGCCAACAGCCTGGGGTGAGGACCTCCAGTAGGTGGTTGTCGGGATCTCTGAAGTACAAGCTTGTGCCGCCATATTCACTGCGTACTTCACTTTCGATGTTCACCTTGAGGCTCAGGAGCCATTGCCGCCATGCATCGAGGTCTTCAGCGGTGATCGGAAATGCCACGTGTGATTGTCCCGAGGCACCGTGTTCGGGGATTGTTCCACCAGGAAGGACGAGCGGTTTCCGAGACGCGCTTTCAGTGAAAAGAAGTAGTAATTGGCGGTTGGCTACTGAGAGTGCACAGAATCTTTCGTCGGCCAAGATGGTCTTAAAACCAAGGACCTGCTGATAAAAGCGGATAGAAGTTTTGAGGTTGGATACGTACAGTGTTGTTTCGAGGATGCCTAAGACGTCTGGTCGTGAGGGCATATTGAAATTTTCTATTGGTATGTTCTGGATATTCAAGAAGTGGCCGTGAGAGCCGTCAAGCGATTCGTCGCTTCTCGTAGAGTATCGATGGATCGGCAAAAAGCGAAACGTAAGTAGCGAGTGTGAGTTTGTTCTGACGTGTTGCTATCAGAGATGTTGTAGAAGTTGTCTCCCGGTACTGGCGCTACTCCTATTTCTTCGATTAGAAACATTGCGGCTTGTGTAGGCGATAAATTTTTAAGCTTTGAGATTCTTCGGTAGTCAGCAAATAGATAGTAAGCACCTTCAGGTGGTGTTATTCGAAATCCAGCCTGTTGCAGTCCAGTCATTAAGATATCGCGTTTCATTTGGTAGGAAACGCTTATGTTTTGATAGAACTCTTCACTGAGTTCCAGTAGTTGTTTGGCTCCCTTTTGTAAGGGCGTTGGAGCTTGCATGGTCAGGGTGTCGTGTACGCCTCTAAGTGTTGGAGTGTAGTTTGAGGGGGATAGAACCCAGCCCACGCGCCAGCCCGTTGCATTACCGGTTTTGGAGATGGAATTTACCACAAGCGTGCGTTCTCGCATTTTATCGAAACGGGCCAAGCAGTAATGGGGACGATCCACGTGGATTACATGTTCATAGATTTCGTCCGTAATGACTAATAAGTCGTGTGTCTGGCAGATGTCTGCGATCGACGTTAGTTCGTCTTGAGTAAAAACCTTGCCTGTTGGATTGTGAGGAGTGTTAAGGATGATTACGCGCGCGCCCTGCTCGGCTGCATTCACGAGTTCTGCTTCGTCTAGTTGCCACTGGTTGGCTGAAAGATTTTCTCGAAGATTGACGTAGAAAGGACGCAATCCAAAAAGTTTGGCTTGTGACGGGTACATTTCGTGAAATGGTTGTACGATGATGACACCGTCATTAGGCTTACATAAGGTGCGAAGTGCTACCGCGAGGCCCTCGGTGGCACCTGATACGACGGTGATCTCGGTGTCTGGGTCTGGTTTGAATCCATGAAAGCGTGCTGTGTAATCTGAGATGGTTTGGCGTAGCTCTGGTAAGCCAAAAGGAAATGAGTATTGATTAAAGAGATCGTAGTTGCCTTGAAGGCCTGCCAAGATGTCTTTAATGTGAGTGCTGAAGATGTCTCGTGAATCTTTGGGAGGCTTTTTAAGAGCGTCCTCAACGGTGTAGTCTTCGATCCGTTCGATGTTCTTATCAGTGCCGCCTAGAAGGGCAGCAATTCCACCCCAAACGAGTTCGAAAGGAGGCGATTCGTCAGTGAAGCCTTGGGAGAGATTCACTGCGCTATTTTTAATCGCCAGTCGAGTCATCTTCCGGATGATCGATTCATTCGGATTCATGATCGTAATAGTTGTTTGTGTATGGCCTAGGCAAGGGCTGATATGTCGGAGTGTTGTCGAATTTTGGCGTTAACGATTTGTGAATCACACGGCACTTGTATCTACAGGAAAATCCAAAGAGCGATTTTTAAGTCTATTTTCTGGTGAACATGACTGAGCGCGATGTTCTGCATGTTAATAAACGAGAACGAAAAAGCCGATTTAGATCTACTGGCTACTGTAATTATTTCACCGGTTCTTGTTTTTTAGTACTGACGTCGACGCTGCTATGCACGTTCTGTTGTTGGTGGCACGATGTTTTTCAAGCGCATAAGGATGACTTTTTGTCCGTACTCGTTGTAGTTATGCGCGATGATATTTAATAGTAGTCTCACACGGGGCATCTGATTGTTACGTGCCGTTACCATCTCGGTAAGAGATGCGTCTGTTTGAGAAGCGTATACATCCGAACAGTAGGCTTGGACAGCCTTCGCGGCTTGTACCAAGGTGCTTTTTGATGTTTCTTCCTCGAGGTCGACTTCGTTCGGATTCGCTTCACCCTGAGCTCGTGAACAGTTGTTATAGGCCGAGTTAATGGTATGACCGACAAACCCAGCGAATGTTCTGGTTTCTTCGGTAGCTTGAAAACTATAGTCGCTCGCGGGCATTTTTTCAGCTGATTCGACTAAGTTACGAAATGATCCTTCCGCGCGATTTGCTAGGACGTTCGCGATAATGGACTGCGATGCTGCTGATGACACCGT
>CAZQMT010000025.1:2917-21713 GCA_964594555.1 uncultured Vicinamibacterales bacterium | reverse complement strand
CAGTCCAAGTAGCAAATTGACGAAGAATTAGCAACAACGCCTTCAAGCCCAGCTTTTGCTATCTTCGAATCATTTACCACCTGACAATCATAACAGACGGCTCAGAACATTCAGGTTCGAGAAGGCTCTTCCGAATATCCACTACCGGTAAATTAGGTTTCTAATCTCACTTTCAGCGTAGCTAACTGTTGAATAATCGATAAAGCACCAGTATAAAAAAATCCAGCTAGAAAAAAGGCAAGAACGGGAACTGTGCTATAAATGCCGTTTTGTAGTGCATAGAAAAGAGCTATCACAAAATAGACCCCAAGACCGATCTCAATAAATGGCTGTATAACTACCGCCTGACGGTAACGCTTACCCAGCCAAACATCTCTAGAAGATGCCACTCCGTATTTAGGCGTGCGAACGAACCCAGTCTGCCGACCGAACATCGCCTCAATTACAGCCCTCGCATTATTGATGGATAGTCCGATCCCGAGAGCCATTAAGACAGGCACGTTTTTAAGTCTGGCGATCCAGTCTTTGTGAATCTGCCCCTGAGCAAATGCATAAAAATTTGCTAGCGATAACGTCGCAGTACAGAAGAACAAGATTTCAACCAACTGTAGTCCATCCCATTCTAAGTTGTGGCGTACTACCATGGCTGGAAAGATCATAATTGACAGTACCGCCATAAGTAGATAATTAATGTTCGCTGTCAAATGGACGATCGATTCAAGCTTTACTGGTATAGATAAATTCGATTTTAAAATCTTTGGCAAGATTTTCCAGCATGTTTGAACGGATCCCTTAGCCCACCGACGCTGTTGCGATTTAAACGCATTCATCTCAACCGGTAACTCGGCTGGACATACAACATCCGACAAAAATACAAACTTCCAGCCAATAAGTTGGGCACGATAGCTCAGATCTAGGTCTTCCGTGAGCGTGTCGTGTTCCCATCCTCCAGCCGATTCGATAGCATCACGCCGCCATAGCCCTCCAGTACCGTTGAAGTTAAAGAACAAACCAGCCCTGTTTCGTCCACCATGTTCGATCACAAAATGTCCGTCAAGCAAAGAAGCCTGGAGACTAGTCAGCAAGGAGTAATCCCGATTAACGTGTCCCCATCGAGCCTGCACCAAACCGACATCAGGATCTTTGAACGGTGAAAGACTTTGCTTTAAAAATAAGGCCGGCGGAATAAAGTCAGCGTCAAAAACAGCGATAAACTCACCAGAAGCTTGCTTCAATCCGGCCGCCAAAGCTCCCGCCTTAAATCCTATTCGATCAGATCTTCTAAGATGCTTGATATCCCGCCCCCTAGCAGTCCAGCGACGGACTGCAGTATCAATAATTTCTTGTGTTTCATCTGTAGAATCATCAAGAACCTGTATCTCTAGTCGATCTAATGGATAGTCAAAGCGACAAACCGCATCAATTAATCGCTCGACGACATACATTTCGTTGTAGACGGGAAGTTGTACCGTCACACGAGGAAAAAAATTTGGAACACTACCACGAGACATCGCCCGATCTCTGAATTTTATGTAAAGATACAGGAGATAAGAGCGGTGCCAGCCGTACACCGCTAATATACTTAAAGCAAGAAAGTACACCACGAGGATTGTGGCTTGAAGTGGCGTCATCCAATTAAAAGAACTAAAAACTACGAGATCATGCTACATGTCTAACGAACGCGAAGTCAATAAACTAAAACGGACTTTGGATACAAAGGAACTCCAAGAACTCCTCCTAGAAGTCAGCCAGGGGAAGATTGATACAAACTCAGCCTACGAGAAAATTCTCAGTTCGCTTCGCCGAGCTCCATTTGAAAATCTAGGTTTCGCAAAAATAGACCACCATCGAGATCTGCGCCAAGGATTTCCTGAAGTGATATTCGGCATTGGTAAAACACCATCACAAATTGCTTCTGTGGCCGAACGTATCGTTAAGGCTGGAGACAATTTACTTGTTACTCGTACCACATTAGAAGTGCATTCCGAAGTGCAAAAGGTTGTGCCCACCTGCCATTACCATTCTGAGGCTCGAGCGATCACACTACAACAACGGCAGCAACAACCAGGACAAGGAACGATCATAGTCGTCACCGCTGGCACATCAGACATCGCTGTGGCCGAAGAAGCAGTCGTATCCGCTGAAATTATGGGTAATCGCGTAGAACGTCTCTACGACGTGGGTGTCGCTGGCCTGCATAGGCTACTCCAAGAACACGAACGTCTTACTACCGCCAAAGTCATAATTGTTGTCGCAGGAATGGAAGGCGCCTTGCCAAGCGTCGTAGGAGGATTAGTCCAAGTACCAGTTATCGCAGTGCCAACAAGCGTCGGCTATGGAGCAAATTTTTCAGGACTTAGCGCGTTACTCGGGATGTTAAATAGTTGTGCCACGGGTGTTTCAGTTGTAAATATCGACAATGGTTTTGGAGCCGCGGCGACTGCCAGCCGTATAAATCACTTGTGACAGTCAGAGTATCAATATAAGGATTAGTTGAGCCTAGCCAACAGCTATGTTAGTATTTGGCCGCTCTGCTGCGTGCACAGCTCTCGAATATCTCCAGACTTTCACGTTAGTCTCAAACCGATGCGCTTAGGTGCCGTCAAGGCCCTCGAGTTCGATCGTGTTGTCGATGCTTTGTGCAGCTTCGCCATCACACCATTTGGCGCCTCACTTCTAGCAAAACTGAGGCCGGACGTCGACGTGCGTCGGGTTGAGGAAATGCTCGCTTCAACGACTGAAGGAGTTGAATACCTACAAAGTGAGAAGCTTTTTCCCCTGAGTACACCTATAGACCTAGAACAAACCCTAAACTCACTCGCCGTTGAAGGTCGGGCACTTAAACCAAAACAACTGCTCGAATTAAACGATCATTTGGACTCGATTCAAGCAACGTGTTCGAAAATTTGCCAAACTGATCGTGTCAGATTTCCTATGTTGTTCGACATCGCAGAATCTTGTGGGTCCTTCGTTGATGAATCCAATGAAGTACATAAAAAGATAGATGCGTCTGGAAACGTGGTCGACGATGCCAGCCCAAAGCTTCGCATGATGCGTAAGCAACTGCTACAGCAACGGAACAGACTACAAACAACTCTTGAATCGTATATTCGAGGTAAGGGGACATCGCACTATCTACAAGAAAAAATCGTTAGTGATCGCGATGGCCGTTATGTTTTGTTAGTGAAATCAGAACACCGAACCGCTATACCGGGAATCGTACACGGCACCTCAACAAGCGGTGCCAGCCTCTTTCTTGAACCACTTAGTACAGTCGAGGTCAATAACGAGATTCGCTCACGCCAGGAACAGATCGCCGAAGAAATTCACCGAATTTTACTAAGCCTATCTAACCTGTTCCGTAAACGGGCACTCGATCTTAGACGAATGATTGCGATAGCGACCAAGCTCGATGTAATACAAGCCAAGGCGCGGCTATCTGAGCTAATGGACGGCACAAAACCGAAAATCTCAACCGATGGCCGACTAGAACTTCTGGGCGCACGTCATCCGCTTCTAATTCCAGCAGTAATAAAACGGCTGTCTCAAGAAATGGTGGAACCTCAGCCCGAACACAATTGTAAGACTGTTGTACCTGTCAACATATCGGTCATTCCACCGGACACAACACTTGTAATCACTGGTCCCAACACAGGAGGTAAAACCGTTGCATTAAAGACCGTAGGATTGCTAGCCCTAATGGTACAAGCCGGACTTCGTATTCCCGTCACTCAGGGATCATCTCTGCCATTATTCGGATCAATGTTTTCGGACATCGGCGACGAACAGTCAATTGCCGACAGCCTAAGTACTTTTTCTGCACACATAAAGAACATCGCAACGATGGACCGAAATTTGGTTCTACCATCACTCGTATTACTTGACGAGGTCGGAGCCGGCACTGATCCCATGGAAGGTGGCGCACTCGGCATGGCTATCATCGAGCATTTCCGCCAAAGAAAGGCACTAATTATCGCCACCACGCACTACGATGTATTAAAGTCGTACGCAACAACCACAGAAGGCGTGACTGTTGCAGGTTTTGGATTCGACGAAGGCACATTTGAACCTACCTACCATCTCTCCTACGGATCTCCAGGACGGAGCTTAGCCATCGAGATCGCATCAAGGCTTGGGCTTCCGGCATCAGTCATTAAAGCAGCTAAAAATGCTCGATGTGCACGTGAAACTCAATTAGAAACTCATCTAGCTCGCATAGAAGACGACGTTACAGCACTCCAAAAAAAACGTGGCCAAGCCGCGGACAATGAGGCTCGCCTTCTAGCACTTGAATCCACACTGAGTGAACGTGAAAAACGCATTTTCGAACGTGAAAAATCGCTCAGCATTAAATACGAAGACCAGCTTTTATCTTACCTCCAGAAGGCCAAACAAGATATCGACGTAATAGTTGATGACGTTAAACATCAAGGAGAAGCTCTAGTATCTGAGGTCGCACATCGGACAACCCATGGGCAGGCCTCGCTCTCCACAGGCGAAACAGGTGAAATGCGTACGTCAGCCAACGACCAGCTTTCTTCTTTAGCCGAGTCGATTAAACATCTTGGATTTAACGCTGAACGACACAAGTCTTCACTCAAAAAAAAGACGTCTGATACAGACCTCGGTTCTGTGACTTCGTTGCCGACCGTAGGGAAAAAAGTCTTAATCAGAAGCCTTGGACTTGACGGAGTCGTTCGTAAACTAAGTGGACCTGATGCTGAGGTTGAGGTTGAGGGCAAACGCCTGCACGTAGCAGCCTCTGAGCTTGAAAACATCTCAGAAACTGAAACCAACCCCTCGGTTACCGTTGGATTACAACTTCAACCACGACTCACAAGGCCAGATCTTAACGTAATCGGTTGTACAGTCGATGAAGCTCTTTCTCAGACAGAGAAGTTTCTAAATGACGCCGTACTAACAGAACAATCTACTGTACGAATAATTCACGGACACGGCAGTGGCAAACTTCGTCGCGCTATCACTGACTTGCTACATGACCATCCTCTCGTCAACCGGTTCGAAACAGCATCACCGAATGAAGGTGGTGGTAAGGTGACAGTAGTAGAACTTAAGGAGTGAACAGAGATCTCTTAGGTACTCGGGATCAACTGCACTACACAAAATGGGCCTTTTCCCTCAAACGTTCATCGAAGATCTTCGGGCTCAAGCGGATATAGTACGGGTCGTACAAGATCAAGTTCCGCTTCGCCGTTCTGGAGCGAATTACAAAGGTCTCTGTCCATTTCACGAGGAGAAAACCCCATCTTTTCAAGTCAGCGCAGACAAGGGCTTCTTTCACTGCTTCGGTTGTGGTGTTGGCGGTGATGTATTCAAGTTCGTTGAACTCCAAGAAAAAATCGGCTTTCAGGATGCCGTTCGGTATCTAGCACAAAAATTTGGAGTCCCCTTACCAGAACTCGAGTCTACTCAAACTAATCCTGGGGATGAGCTGCTTCGGGAAACTCTTTTAAAGATCCATGAAGTGACCTCGAGATACTATCAGAAACAACTCGTAGGACCTTCCGGAACAAACGCACGAAAAATGCTCAAAGAACGAGGACTAACCGTAGACACAATCGAGCGTCTTGGACTAGGAATCACTGCACCTAACCGCAATGGACTTACATCCTATCTTTTAAAAGAAGGTTTTTCCGCTAATCACATAACACGTAGCGGTTTGACGATAGAGCGCGACAATGGACAGGTCTTCGATCGATTTCGGCACCGACTCATGATACCGATCTGTCGAGAAAGCGGTTCCATCGTCGCATTCGGCGGCCGCGCAATGGAATCTCAGCAGCAGCCAAAGTACCTTAATTCACCTGAAACACCAATCTATTCAAAGGGCCGCACCTTATACGGCCTGAGCCTAACCAAGGCAGATATTAAGAGACTCGGTTATGCTGTAATCGTAGAGGGCTACTTCGATTTTGCACAGCTAATCCAGACATATACCTCACCGGCTATCGCTACATGCGGTACCGCTTTAACGACACCGCAAGCGAAACTCTTACAGCGCTTTACTAACAAGACTATCCTTGGATTTGACTCGGATAAAGCGGGGCAGGCCGCATCTGAGCGTTCGGGTGAATTGCTTATCGGCTCTGGATTTCAGGTTAACGTCACAAAATTTCCGGCCGGGCATGATCCAGACAGTTTCATTAGGGAGCGAGGGAAAGAAGCTCTCCTAGATTTACTGAAAACATCCCAACAATTTCTAGATTACGCAATGGAACGCTCGGCAGCGACCCACGATCTCTCTAATGACAAGGGACGGCGATCATTCCTTAGCAAGATGCTCAGCGTGGCAGCTATACTTCCAGAAGCCGTAGCACGCGATCAGTTTGCGGATAGGATAGCTCATAGAGCACATATAACTGAAGATGTTGTACGTGCAGAAATCCGTCGTGCCGCGGTCAACAGACGAGTATCACTCACAGAAAATGAACTTCCAGCACGCGGAGAAATAAAACCAGCCGAAAAAGGCCTCATCTGGGCTTTGGTCCATAACACCAAAAAAGCGCTAGAAGCCCTAGAAGAACTTGAATTGACCGATATTGAGGGTCTAATGACAGAAACCATACTACATACAGCCCTCGCACTTCGCTCCTGGCCTAGCGAAACATTATCCGATACCCTTATGGAAAGACTGTCCCGAGCCGAAACTGATCTAATAGAGGGTGTCGCCGCAGTTGAACAGGCTCCAGCCCCACCAGGAGAGTGCGTGCGTACACTCAAGAGGATTAGGCGAGAACGAGAACGGGCGTCCCTTCAACAGGAGATTAATAGGATTCAGGCAGAGGGTGGAACGGTAACTGACCGGATAGATGCTCTCTGGCAACGAAAAATGCAACTATCGCACGAAATCGAGGAACTCAACACTTAAGCGGCGTTTCTCGACTCTTAAACTAAGAAAAATGTTGAGGAGTCAATCGCCGTAGTCAGGAGGAACAACGTTGTCGATCGAAGAAAAACACGATGAGGTTAGACAGCTCATCGCGATCGGAAAAGAAAAGGGCTATTTGCTCTATGACGAAATAAACGAACTGCTCCCAGCCGAAATCACTTCCTCTGATGAGCTTGATGAGCTATTCGCTGCTTTCGGTAACGCAGGAATTGAGGTCGTCGATTCTGAGCAAAAGTATCGCGAAGCAAAGCTTCGTGATCGTAGAAGAGAAGGCGCAGAAGAAGTCGAACTCGATCTAACACCAGGAACTATCGACAAAACAGATGACCCTGTAAGAATGTACTTACGCGAGATGGGGACCGTGCCGCTGTTGACGCGTGAAGGGGAAGTCGAAATCGCCAAAAGAATTGAGCGAGGTAAACTTTCGGTAATCAAAGCCATCTCAAGAACACCGACAGCCGCAAGCGATGTCATCCAAATGGGTGTAAATCTTAAAGCCGGCACTCAGAGCCTAAGGGAATTAGTCGTACTTCAAGAAGAAGAACTAACAGAAGAACGCATTGTTGAGTACGCACGGTCTATACTAGAAAAAATCGCTTTCGTTAAACGAGCACGATCAAACCTCAAGAAAAGAGAAACAAAACTTAAGACTGTTCTTCGTCGAGACAAGAAGAAATACCGGAGAGCTCGTTGGAAAGCACTCCGTGCGAGGGTATCTCTGTCGAAAGCTATCAGAGAAGTCGACCTAACTGAGAACATCAGACGTCGAATGATTGACCAAATTAAGACGTCTGTCGGAATTATAAGAAGGAAACAGCGAGAAATCGACAACCTCCAGCGACGACTCAACCCGAAAACAAAACGAGCACAACTCAAGGAAGACGACCGAAAAGCAGCAACAAAACGTCTTCGGCAAGTCCGAGCCGAACTTCGAGAATTTACTGCTGAGCTCGAAGAAACCCCAGAAGAACTACGGAGTACACTCAACACAATCGTCAGGGGAGAAATGCGAGCGGAACAGGCAAAAAAAGACTTGGTCGAGGCCAATCTTCGTCTCGTTGTTTCTATCGCAAAGAAATATACCAACAGAGGGCTTCAGTTTCTTGATCTCATACAAGAGGGCAATATAGGACTAATGAAGGCCGTCGATAAATTTGAGTACCGTCGGGGATATAAGTTCTCTACCTATGCCACATGGTGGATCCGTCAGGCAATTACGAGAGCCATCGCAGACCAAGCTCGAACAATTCGAATTCCCGTCCACATGATCGAAACTATCAATAAACTCATCAGAACATCACGAGCACTTGTACAGGAACTCGGAAGGGAACCAACATCCGAAGAAATCGCTAAGCGAATGGATATTCCAGCATCTAAGGTCAGAAAAGTTCTGAAGATCGCGCAAGAACCAATTTCTCTCGAAACTCCAATTGGCGAAGAAGAAGACAGCCATCTTGGAGATTTCATTGAAGACCGTCAGGTCGTATCACCTTCAGACGCTGTCATCAATCTTAATTTAAAGGAACAGACAGCATCTGTGCTGCAATCTCTAACACCGCGTGAAGAACGTGTAATTAAAATGCGATTCGGTGTCGGAGATGGAAGCGAGCATACACTTGAAGAAGTTGGCCAAAATTTCGCGGTCACTAGAGAGCGTATTCGTCAAATTGAAGCTAAGGCTTTACGTAAACTCAGGCATCCATCCCGTAGCCGAAAATTACGCGCATTTTTGGAAGGACGGAGTTAATGGCACAAATCTCGAGATTCGGCTTGGGGCCCATAGCTCAGCGGTCAGAGCCGCCGGCTCATAACCGGCTTGTCCCAGGTTCGAATCCTGGTGGGCCCACCTTTTCTTTGTGCCAATACCAGGTATCCATGAGAAAATAGAGAATGATGAAGGACCTTCAAGCACAACGATTCCTAGCACAATTGAAGCTTTTCGTTTAAACCGAGGCCCCGCATAAGCGGGGCCTTTCGTTTTTGGAGCACTATGAACACTGATCTTCAACAACTTATAGAACTACAAGAATCAACAAATGTTATCAGTGGGCTCGAAAATGAGCTCAAAGAAATTCCTCTTCTTTTACAAAATTTCGAAAAAAGACTCACGATACGATCAACCGCTGTTACAGAAGCGACAGGCCTCCTTTCCCAAAAACGCTCTGCTCGTTTGACTATTGAGAATGAACTTGACGAGTCGCAACGACTCCTCTCTCGTTTCAAGGGCCAGTTAATGGAAGTTAAAACAAACAAAGAATATCAAGCTATGCAAAAAGAAATTGCTACGGCTGAAAAAGATATCCAGGATTTTGAAAACAGGATTTTAGAATTCATGCTCGAAGCCGACGAACTTTCTGAAGCGGTTACACAAACAGAGTCAGAACTTTCATCCGAACAAACCGTTATCGCTAAGGAACGTAAGAACCTTGAAGAACAACGACTCTCACTCAATGAAAAATTGTCTTCGCATATGGAAACGAACCTGAAAATTCGAGAAGAAATGTCGTCATCGACTCTTGAATTATTCGAAAGTATTTCAAGTTCAAGACAAGGAATCGCTGTTGTAGAAGCACGTAATGGCCACTGCAACTCGTGCCACGTTCGGCTTCGCCCACAGGTGTTCAACGAGCTTCGCCAAAACAAAAAAATCATTAGGTGCGATAGCTGCCAACGTGTACTTTATTTTAATCTTTCATCACCAAGCTAATCTTAAGTTCTCGGCCACTGGCCACTTGAACATAATGTGCCATCGAATCACTATTTTCCTCACTCAACTCACATTTTTTAGGAAAGCGGTGAATCAAAAATCGTAAGATCTGACAGAAGGCTTCACATGATCAATGTCTATATTGACGGCGGTTCACGCGGCAACCCAGGTCCAGCTGGTTACGGTGTACGAGTGGAAAATAACGACGGTCAACTTATCGATGAATTCTATGAGGCCATCGGCATCGCAACAAACAATACAGCCGAATACCGTGGACTTATCGCAGCGCTGGAGTACGCTATCCGTTCAGATCTCAAAAGTATCAATATTAAATCAGACTCTCAACTCCTGGTGAAGCAAATGCACGGTGACTACCGAGTACGTCATCCACAACTACGTTTACTCCACTCACACGCGACGACTCTGACTGCAAGACTCGATCACGTCGACTTCGAACACATACCCCGTTCCCTAAATACTAAAGCCGACCATCTTGCCAACCTCGCCATGGACGAACACTCCGAAGTTGAACATCCATCCAATTAGTCATTTCTCCTAGTTACACGTCATCATTTTTTGAACAAACTCGAATCACCGCGGCAAAACGTTCAGCTGTATTGCTTTCTTGACGGTGCGAATAGAAAAGATCTGTTCTTTCTGACGTACAGAGGCCCGCGGTGTGGATCCGATCGTCCGACATACCTGAGAACATCAGTTGATCTCGATTCGCCTGCCAGAGATCAAGATGACATCTAGAATCCCTTTTTTGAGAAAACCACTTTTCCAGAGCAGCTTTTGTGTGTCCAGCTAAGATAAATTTCTTGTGGACTTCCTCTCCGACTTCATAACAACAAGGACCAATGCTTGGACCAATAGCCGCAATCATGTCTCTCGGCTTAACACAAAATTCATCTCGCATTGCACAAACCACCTCATTGGCAATGCCAGCAGCAGTCCCCCGCCAACCAGCATGCGCAATACCAACCGTTCGAGTAATTGGATCACACAACAAAATTGGGACACAATCCGCCACACGTATACCTAGTGCAATCATTGGGTCATCAGTCACTATTGCATCAGCTCCAATGGTTCTGTAAGACATGATACTGTGAGCACGGGACCGCCTGATGATCACAACGTCTCGTCCGTGTTCCTGCCTTACACGGATAAGACTCTGTGAACTGAGTCCAAGAGATTTAGCTATAGTTGCCCACGCACGATCAGTGGTTGCCCCCCCAACGGAACAACCACGCTTTGTGAAAAAGTGGGAGCTGATTTTAGAAAGTGAAGAACAGCGGAGCACTAAACCACATGGTTCTTGAGTCCATCCAAATCCTTGGCCGTGTTTACTCACGATTCTGCCAGCCATCAAATTTACAATTAACCAAATAAGAAACAAAAATCTCATTCATAAGTACGAAGTACATCAACACATCCTCGGTTACCATAATGGAGATCGAACGCCCATAAAGGAACGGTATCATGACTAATAAAACATCGTCCGGCAACACACTGCTCGCCATCGGACTTGATGCCACTGATATCCCACGTATCGATTCTGCCATCAAGCGTTTCGGCAATCGATTTCTTCAAAGGATCTTTACACAAAGAGAAATTACTTATTGTCTCAAGCGACGCAACCCCGCGCCCTCATTTGCAGCTCGATTTTCTGCGAAAGAAGCAGCTATGAAAGCTCTGGGAACTGGTCACTCAAATGGCATCCTTTGGAAGGACATCGAAGTCGTTCGATTCAGTGGACCACCTTCACTACTTTTTCACAGAGCCGCACAAAAAAGACTTCACGCATTGGGTGCACAGACTTCACTCCTGACACTGACACACTCCGATGAACTTGCCATGGCACAAGTAGCCTTATTGAGTTAACACTCTTGAGCCACCTCGTATTACACCAGAGTTAATCAACGACTGACCGAGACGCAGTGTTGGCTGAAAGCTGTTTTTGTGGAAGCGTCCATTCTGCTTTGAAACTTTTAGTCAACTCCTCACGGAAAAACGAGGACTTTAAACCACCATCGATAATATCCCAAGGTAGAATTTTATCTAGGCTCCGATCTCGAAACAAAAAGAAGTCTGGGTCAATTCCAGCTTCGGCTACAGCAGAATTCCAGTTTCCACCATTTCTTTCTGCTGCTTCGATCACGGGGGCTACCCTTCGGTCACCTAGTGACAACAAAGCTTGATAGTAGGAGTGGCGTTCTGACTTGATAGATACATGAAGATTGTCAATGCCAGACAAAAGTGCTCTCAGACGCTTAATCTTCGCTGCAATCACTGACGGCCGTTCAGCTGCAAGCCACTGATATGTAGTACCTGGTTTTGGAATCATCGGATTAACGCTCGCAATTAGTCGACCAAGTCGACCACGCTGACGACCATACTTCACTAGGGGCTCTCGAATCCGTAAAGTAAGATCTCTCAAAGCCACGAGATCCTCATCCGTCTCAGTCGGCAATCCAATCATGTAATAAAGTTTTAAATTTTCAATCCCGGTAGCAAAGATGAGCTCAGCTCGTTCTACGATCTCATCGTTAGTGATAGTTTTGTTGATAACGCGGCGAAGTCGATCGGAGCCTGTCTCTGGAGCAATCGTAAGTGTCCGTTCACCGCTCTGCCTGAGTGCACTAATTATGCTCTCGGTAAGATCGTCTAGCCTTAAAGATGCCGGACTAATCGAATATCCTTGCGCTGCCAGTCCACTAAGAATCGCTTCAATCTCTGGGTGATCACACAATGCGATAGAAACCAAACCAACCCGATTAGCGTAAGGTCGAGCTTCCTTCGCAAGATCAAGGATGCGTTCTGTCGGAAATGCTCTGACGGGAAGATAGTTGTATCCTGCCCAACAAAATCGACAGAGATTGGCACAACCACGGACTATCTCAATCAAAAATCGTGAACCAAATTCGGTGTCTGGTGTAAAAACTACAGTGTGTGGTGGATCGACTTTGTCAGTTAATCGAAGTGCAGCCTTCGAAACAGTGGCCGGAGCGACACTATCCTTCTTAGGCTCGAATTTCTCGATATTCCCATCTTTGCTGTAACTAACCTGATAAAACGATGGCACATAAAATCCTCGCTCACCGGCCAGCTGATTTAACAGTGCTGGACGATCAGAATTATTAGTCACAGCAGAAACAAGTGAAGGGACAAGAACTTCGCCTTCGCCGGCCGCCACGACATCAAAGAATGGCGCTAGCGGTTCTGGGTTTAGAAACGAAATCGCTCCACCAAGAACAATAAGAGGGAATCGGCTCGACCGATCATCTGCATATATTGGAATACCGGAAAAACGAAGAAGGGTAATAATGTTGGTATAGTCCCATTCGAACGACACAGAAAAAGCTAGAACATCAAAATCCGATACTGGGCTTTGGGATTCAAGTGTAAGGAGAGGCCCCCTAAATTCTTTTTCTCGGCGTTGTACTTGCCTTGGGGGAAGAAAAACTCGCTCACAGATCACATCTGGCTGCTCATTAAATAAGCGGTAGACAGTCTGAAACCCAAGGCTTGACATACCAACGTGGTAGGTATTGGGAAAAGCAAGAGCGACTCTCAGTCGACCGCCATAGACTCTTCGAATTGAGCCGGCCTCTCGAGAGAGCGTGTCACGCGCCTGCTGACGTTGTGTCCAGCTTGTCACGGAACCAGATAAAACATAGAAGAATCTTTTAGATTTGACTTAATCAACACTGAAAAACCACCGCAAATCAAGAAAACCACACTCGCGTCCTCAGTGTATCACGGTACCACGCGATGAAAGCTCGCCGCTCAGTACATCAAAAAATCAAGGCCTGTCCGGAGGTCGAAGGAAAGCTGGCATCTCAAGAACGGGAGATGTATTTTGCGAAGTAACCAGCTCACTCTCATCAACAGTTGGATACTCAAGGATGGAACGCCGCTGAATTCCAAGTCGTTCGTCAACCAACGGTTCCTCGGAGTCCAACTGACTCGAAGAATAAATTTGGAGATCAACTGGCGTTTGATCAAGCGTAGGTTTCACACTCATCAGTGGGGCCTGATCTAGGAAACCAGTGGCGATCACCGTAATCTTGACACGCCCTTTCATATTTGGATCAACCACTGCACCAAAAATTATATTCGCTTCTTCATGAGCAGCCTCATGGATGATTGAAGAGGCCTGACTTACCTCTGACAACGCCAAATCTGAACCTCCGGTCACGTTGATAATGACGCCATGAGCTCCATTTACCGAAACATCTTCAAGCAACGGACTACTGATAGCTCTCGTAGCAGCATCGATAGCCCGTTTCTCACCTTCACCGACTCCTGTTCCCATTATCGCAAGCCCCATTCCAGA
Organism: uncultured Vicinamibacterales bacterium; assembly: GCA_964594555.1. GTDB lineage: Bacteria > Acidobacteriota > Vicinamibacteria > Vicinamibacterales > CAZQMT01 > CAZQMT01. The sequence continues at coordinate 7,757 of CAZQMT010000025.1, read as the reverse complement.
CATGATTGTTTTGATGTCTGCTAGATCTAAATTAATTAGTCCAGGGACTAGGATAAGGTCAGAAATACCCTGGATCGCCTGCCGTAGCACATCATCAGCTACGGAAAATGCTGCAGTCAAAGGGGTACCGCGATCGATCGTGGAAAGAAGACGCTCGTTGGGAATTGTGATTACTGTATCGACACAATCACGGAGCTCACACATCCCCTGTTCGGCCTGCGTTAACCGCTTTCGGCCTTCTAAAGCGAACGGTTTCGTAACAACGGCAATCGTTAGAGCCCCAAGCTCACAAGCTAAGCTTGCAACAATCGGAGCGGCTCCAGTTCCAGTTCCACCGCCGAGTCCACTCGTTACGAAAACCATGTCTGCACCGTCAAGAGCCTCAATCAATTGTTCAGTATCTTCAAGTGCAGCCTCTCGACCAATGTCAGGATCAGCGCCGGCCCCGAGTCCTCTTGTGATCTTTGTTCCAATCTGAATTTTTCTGGTGGCCCGGCTAGCTCGTAGAGCTTGTGCATCAGTATTTACTACAATAAACTCAACACCCTCAAATCCAGCATTGACCATCCTGTTTACAGCATTACTCCCACCACCGCCGACACCAATCACCTTAATCTGAGCGTCCTGACGCACAGCATCTTCTAGGCTGAGTCGAAGCCCCGATAACTTCTCACTCTTACCACGCCTCAACCGTTTATTCGTACTTTTTGGTTTCGTCATTTAACGATCTCCTTATTCTTCAAAACAACTCCTTGAAAAACATTTGAAGACGTCTTGCTATTCTTCCTAAAGTACCAGCACCTCCTCCTTCGGAAACTTCGCCGAGGTGATTACGGTGCGCGTAGATCACCAGTCCAACAGCAGTTCCAAAAGAAGGATTGTTAACGTGATCCGAAAGACCTCCAATCCCAGACGGACAACCCCGGCGAACTGGCAAATCGAAGATTTGCTCGGCAATCTCCGCAGCTCCTTCGAGAATGGCCCCGCCACCAGTCAGAACGATACCGGAATTGAGCGAACGCTCGAAACCTGCTCGACTAATCTCATCCGAAAGTCGGTGAAAAATCTCTTCAGCCCTAGGTTGTAAAATTTCTGAAAGAATTCGACGAGACATAACACGAGGCTTTCTTCCTCCAACACTCGCCACCTCAATCGTTTCATCCTCATTTACCATCGCTGAAAACGCACAACCGTATCGACGTTTGACCTTTTCAGCATCTGGAATCGGAGTTCGTAGACCAACAGCAATATCATTCGTAAGATGATCACCGCCAATGGCGACAACACCAGTATGCCAGAGACTTCCCCTCTCAAAGATCGCAAAGTCAGTCGTACCACCACCGATATCAATTAACGCCACGCCTAATTCTCTTTCATCGGCAGTAAGGACAGCTTCACCAGCTGCCAATTGTTCAAGTGAGGTATCCAACACTGCCACACCAGCACGGTTGACACACGCAATAATGTTCTGGGTCGATGATGAAGTCCCGGTAACAATGTGCACGTTGACTTCAAGCCTTGAACCCGTCATACCAACAGGGGCTCCAATATCCTCTTGCTCATCAACCACAAAATCCTGTGGAAGCACGTGAAGAATTTCTCGACCACTAGGCAATGTCACTGCCTTAGCTGCATCTATCGCTCGCCTCACATCCTCGCGTGTAATTTCTCGATTCTTTCCAGCAACTGCAACAACCCCACGACTATTGAATCCCTTGACATGAGCACCAGATAATCCAAGATGCACGGAATCAATCTCGACTCCGGCCGTCAACTCAGCCTCTTCAACTGCCTTCTTAATGGATTCAACCGCCGCTTCAAGATTAACAACTGCACCGCGACGAATCCCAACAGCCTCAGCAACACCGAGTCCAATCACCTCGAGATCGCCATCGTCAATCATCTCACCGACAATAGTGGTAACCTTCGAAGTCCCAACATCGAGTCCGACGAGGTAACGTTCTTTCCTTGCCAATTATCTCTCCGCTTGAGATTCCCCAACACCGAGTATCCCTCTATGGACACCCTGTTCATTCAGCGATGTTTGTAGATCTCGATCAACAACAATATTCTCAGCAGGTCTGACGTACATACGATCATCAAGCCGAAGATCAACGTAGTCCATTTTCGGCACACGCTCCCGAAGTGTCGGCACTAACTCAAGAAAGGACTGTAGTCGTTCGGCAAAACGATTCGAGCCTACATGTACACGCGCCTGCTCGCCCTCAAGAATCACAACCGCATCATCACGATCTGAAACATCAATCTGTGATACAAGTTTCTCGAGATCACTTCTCTGATATCGAAGCTGATCAAGAAGTCTAGCTGCAAGATCAGCACGAAAGGTATCTATAGCTATGCCTGTAGTGCCAGAACCGTGTACTAGCCCATCAATTACAGGAAGGTCTAAATCAGAATAGTGCGGACCAAATTCATCTATAACTGTACCGGAACGATCAACCAGATAAAGCGCTCCATCTATTCTCCCCACACCCATGGGAACTCGCTCAGTAACCGTTACCTCAATAGTTGATGGCAAGACACGCCTGATGACGGCCGACTCCAACCAAGCTGATGTCTCGAGCCTCTGACGCCACACACTGAGATCAACAAAATGCAAGCTCTCACCCTTTAAATCTTCCAATAAAATCATGATCTCTCCCGAAGACAAACGTTTGTTGCCCAGCAGGACCACCTCATTGATCTTGAATATTGAAGACCGACTTAAAATTTGAACTCCAACGTAAGCGACATAAATCAGCAATAGTGTCGATGATACTTTCCACAAACCTCGCATCCAGTACAACCGAAGAGAGCTTCGACGACGAGCTCGTTTAGGTCGCTGGATACGTCTAAATCTCCTGTCGGATGGGACTTTAATGGTCATTCACATTCTCCCAAGTTGTACGTATCTCCAATGCGAACACCAATGACACATCAGTTTTAGAAAACAGATCGCTGCACATCATCAAATCCCTTTGGACTCCTCTAACCACTGAGCCCACGTTTCTTCAGTACATCAACAACCTGTGGTCCAACTTGACCGATAGATCCAGCACCAAGAGTAAGAACCAGATCACCTGGGCGGGTCAATCCAACTAAAGCAGAAGCCATTTCTTCCACCTCCTCAACCACCTTGACTTCAGTTTTTGTTGACAACCTAACGACCTCAGCCAGTTCCTTAACCCCAACTCCTGGCAGCCTTTCCTCGCCAGCGCCATAAATATTAGTTAAGACAATCTCGTCAGCACTCGCCAGTGCAGTTCCAAATTCCTCCAGTAGATCACGTGTACGTGAGTATCGATGCGGCTGAAAACCAACTATTACTCGCCGGCAAAAGCTTTCTCTCGCCGTTAACAAAACTGCTTCGATTTCCGTAGGATGGTGCGCATAATCATCAACAACTAGTACACCGTCAACCTCACCACAAAGATGAAAACGTCGTTCAACCCCCTGAAACTTTCCAAGCGCATCTGTTACCTGCTCAATCGAGAGACCAAGCTCTAAGCCAACAGCAACAGCAGCCAAACCATTAAGTAAGTTGTGTCTTCCCGGAACATGGAGATCTAGCACCCCTGTTATTTCCTCAGAAACCACCCCTCCGTTTACTCTTACTTTGCATCGTGCATCAAAGTCCTTTAGCTCAACACTACTGCCATATATATCAGCATCTGGTGTATCGAGACTGTACGTAACGACACGTCGTGTAATTTGTGGTACCAAGGAGCGAAGATTCGGATCATCAATGCACACGACGACGACACCATAAAACGGAACTTTGTTAGAAAAACTAAGGAAAGCATTTTGTAAATCTTCAAATGAACCATAGCTCTCAAGATGTTCACGGTCGATATTCGTAATAACTGCCACAGTAGGAGATAATTGAAGAAAAGATCGATCACTTTCATCTGCCTCAGCAACAACGAAATCTCCACTGCCAAGACGCGCATTACTACCAAATGCACTAAGACGACCACCGATAATTGCAGTTGGATCTAAATTTCCATTTTCAAGCATGAAGGCCACCATAGAAGCAGTAGATGTCTTTCCATGAGCACCAGCCACGGCAATGCTGTACCGAAGCCGCATCAGTTCGGCTAACATCTCAGCTCTCGGAATGACTGGAACCTGCCGTCGATTGGCTTCGACTACTTCTGGATTGTCCATTCGAATAGCCGAGGAAACTATCACAACATCGGCAGAACCAATTTGTTCAGCATCGTGACCAATAAAAACTTCTGCTCCAAGAGTTTTGAGACGGTCCGTGACCATGGAAGAATTCAGATCAGACCCACTCACTTCGTACCCAAGATTGACGAGTAGTTCCGCGATACCACTCATGCCAACCCCACCGATACCAACAAAATGCATTCGTTTGGTTCGTCCAAACACGGTTACTCCTGATTACTCAAAACACTGTTATTCATTCGCCAAAGAAAAAATTCGATCTACGATGATTTCTGCGGCATTCGGCACAGCAAAAGAACCCATCTTTTTTCCCATCTGTCTTAATCGCGCTGGATCTCTAATAAGTTCATTAATAACATCCACTAGCGAAGCGCCTGAAAGAAGACTCTCGTCAAGTATTTTCGCTGCCGAAGCACGCTCAAGGATTTCAGCATTGTGTCGTTGATGATCATCTGTCGCGATACCCAGTGGGATTAGGACAGCAGCGCGTCCAATAGCTGCCAATTCAGCTAATGTCGTCGCACCTGCACGACAGATAACCAAATCTGCGGCTAGCATCGCATCTGCCATCCGGTGTAAAAATGGTTCAACACGAGCGCACATACCTGCCTTCAGATAAGCCTCCCTTACTGAAGACAGATCGTGTTCTCCT
>CAZQMT010000025.1:0-2907 GCA_964594555.1 uncultured Vicinamibacterales bacterium | reverse complement strand
CCAAGGTTAAATTCTTTTACTCAGGCAAATCATCTTTGACAGCTACATTGAGTGCGTGAGCCCCTTGAGATCCACCAAAAATCAACACCGCGGTGTTCCTTGATTCCATTGATCGCCGCTGTACCTGATCGTCTTTTCGAACAGAGAAAAATTCTTGACGTACAGGATTTCCACTAACGAATGACTTCGGTCCGAAATAGGAGCATGTCTCCTTGTAGTTAACTGCTGCCGCGCAAACGATACGAGACAAAAGACGATTAGTCGTCCCAGGAATTGCATTCTGCTCAAGTACCAACGTTTGACTACCTTGAAGCACTGCAGCCAAGACTACTGGCCCAGAACTGTATCCACCTACTCCCACTACAACGTTCGGCTGACGACGACGAACTATTTGCCAAGCTTCCCAAAGACTTGGGAATAGTCGTAGTAGACCTCGAACCTGAACGAATGATGATTTCCCTCTTAAACCAGAGCTTCTAATGAAATCTATTTCGAACCCTTCTGTCGGCACCGTGCGTGCTTCTATCCCTTGTAAAGAACCGACAAAGCTCACTTGAATATCCGATCTTCTTGACAATAACGATCTCGCCACAGCAAGCCCTGGAAAAAGGTGTCCCCCTGTACCACCTCCAGCTATAAGCACACGAAGACGATTCACGTTCGACATCATTACAATTCTGTTCTTCGATCTATGGTTCTTCGTCACGTACTCCGCGTACAGTGCTGAGATACATTCAGCAAAATCCCCATTCCCAACATATTGATAATCAGTGACGCCCCGCCGGCACTCACAAAAGGAAGAGGGAGCCCTTTTGTCGGCATCAGGCCTAGCACGACACTAATATTTACAAACGCCTGCGTTACAACCATTGTTGTCAAGCCAAGTGCAAGAAAGGTTCCAAATCTGTCAGGTGCTCTAAGACTGATTCTGAAACCTCGCCATGCAATAACACCAAAACACATGAGCACCGTTGTCGTTCCAATCAGTCCAAGCTCCTCAGCAATAACCGCATAAATGAAATCTGTATGAGCCTCAGGAAGATAAAATAGTTTTTGAACACCAGCCATTAATCCACGCCCGAAGATTCCACCGCTCCCAACTGCGATTAATGACTGAATAATCTGAAATCCGTCGCCAAGTGGATCATCCCAGGGATCTAAAAAGGCCAATACTCGTCGACGACGATATTCGACACGCATGGCTAGCCAATACACCAAAGGGAGCACAATAAGTGCTGCACCAATTAAATATCGATAACTAATCCCTGCTGCATAAATAATGACTGCGGTAATAAGGACCAACGTAAGAGCAGTACCAAAATCAGGCTCCAAAAGAATTAGTCCGACGAAAGCGCCTACCACGAGACCGATTGGAAGCACTGCGACAGACAAATCATTAATTCGGTCCATTTTCCTTTCCAGCAAAGCTGCGGTGAAAAGTATTGTCACTAACTTTGCAAACTCCGAAGGCTGGAGCCCAATACCCATAACGGCGAACCATCTTCTCGTGCCATTAATTGGCGGACTAAAAAGCACAGCTATCAATGTAATGAGAGCGACTATGACGGCTGACCAGATAACGACTGGCTGCTTATAAGATCGATAATCAATCCGCATCATCATGCCGAGTAGAAACAAGCCTAAGACAGACCATGTCCCCTGTTTGAAAAGGAACAGATAGGGTTGCTCATACCTATCCATAGCCATAACAGCCGAAGCGCTGTAAACCATGACAATGCTCACCCCAACGAGAAGCACGATCATGAGAAACAAGAGCTTGTCTGATTTAAGCTTTCGAGCCATACTTTGCAACCTTAGTGATAGAAGTCTGTCGTGAGCAGTGAGTAGTCATCAGCCAGCAGTAGACGGAGATACAAGCCTCGCAGACCGGGGCAGGCTGCGTTCCCAGCGACCAGCTCTTCGCCACCACCGCCACTTGATGACTACTCATTGCTCACGCCTCGAGTTCAGCTCAAGTGCCAAACATTTAACCTCGTATTTGAAATTGTTTCCGCGCTCCGCATAATCTCGATACATATCAAAGCTGGCACATGCTGGCGCTAGAAGCACTATCCCATCTTGAGGAACTGCAGCATATGCACTCCGAACTGCTTCAGCCATTCCCTCAACAGCACTTACCGGTACAACATCACCGAGAGCTTGACCAATTAGTGACCTCGCCTCTCCTATAGCAAACACAGCAACTGCCCGCTCACTTAAGACAGGTCTTAGCTCTCGAAGATTGCCTCCCTTGAAACGCCCTCCCATAATAACCACTACACCACCATCAAAACTTTCAACTGAACGACGGACGGCTTCAATATTCGTTGCCTTTGAATCATTTACAAAACGTACTCCTTTAATTTCAGCAACCGGCTCAAGAACATGCTCAAGACCTGTATATCCTTCGACGGCACTAGTCATCTGCTCAGCCGTTACACCGAGCAACATCGAAACTGACGCAGCAGCAAGTACACCACCGACCAAATGTTGCCCCAAAAGGCGTACCGCTGAGAGAGGAATAAGTGGGATATCCCGTTGTCCCTTTCGATAGACGACGAAATCATTCGCTATCACAATTCCCTCATCGAGCAACGTTCTCATGGAAAATCGAAGAAGTCTCGCTTGACTACGATCGGCCAACTCAAGTGATCGTGGATCAGCAGCATTAACAACTGCCCAATCGGTATTTTTTTGATTAGCGAAAATTCGCCCCTTGGCTTCGGCGTAGGCTTGCATTGATCCGTGACGATCGAGATGGTCAGAAAAAATATTTAGACACACTCCAATGGAAGGCCGAATAGTATCAGTCTGTTCGAGCTGAAAACTACTCACCTCTACTAGATGCACAACATCAGGAGTCGAAGCAGGAACCTGAGTACTAAGAGCCTGGCCAATATTTCCTCC
>CAZQMT010000024.1:13182-21804 GCA_964594555.1 uncultured Vicinamibacterales bacterium | reverse complement strand
AGAAGTGGACTAGTACGAGGATCACTGTTGAAGGACACTGTGATTCACGAGGTACGAATGAGTACAACATCGCGCTAGGTGATGAACGTGCGACTGCTGTTCAGGAGTATCTCGCTAGTCTTGGAGTCGCCGCAGGCCGCGTCTCCATAGTCAGTAAGGGAGAAGAGGACCCGTTCTGCGCGGAAGATGAAGAGAATTGCTGGTCGCAGAATAGGCGGGGTCACTTCATCATTACGGCGAAGTAGTATTTGTGTGTGGGGCCGAGCAGGTTGCCTGCGTGGCCCCACGCGCGTTCCAGCCGGCTCATAGCACGCGTCAGCGCTGTTTGTACATTCCCTCTGTCTGTCTACGATTTTCGTGATCCAGTTTCCGTGTGGTTTTCCTTTGATTTTCTTCCTGGTGATTTTTCTGGCACTGCTAGAATATTTGGGAAGTGTTTGCGTTCCCTTAGTTCCTCGGAAGTTTTCGTTTTCCTGAAGATAAGCAGCTTGTTATGTTGTGCGGTTCGCTACCTGACTTGACGGTACAAGCGTCTCTCTAAAACTGAGAGATTATTTCTTTTGCGGCTGCGTGTGGATTTTGAGCTGCAATTACGGGACGTCCAACAACGAGATAGTTCGAACCTGCACGTAGTGCTTCTGAGGGGCCGAGCGTGCGCCTTTGGTCGTCACTTTTCGTTGTCGAGTGTTGAGAACGGATGCCAGGTGTGACTAGAACGAAATCTTGACCGCATTGCTCACGAAGACTAGCAGCTTCAAGGGGTGAGCACACAACCCCATCTAGCCCTGCTTCTTTAGCCATTAAGGCCAAGCTTGTGACTTGGTTGGCAAGTGGTCGTGTTATGCCTAGTTCTGGCAAGTTTTCTGTGTTGTGGCTAGTTAATACTGTTACGCCGACAATGATGGGTTTCGTGTGCCCAGTTGTTTTGATGTTGTCGGCGGCAGCTTTCGCAGCTGCGCGCAACATGTCTGTCCCACCCATGGTGTGTACAGTCAACATCCAGATGCCCATCTTTACCGCAGCCGAAACGGCGTTTGCAACAGTGTTTGGTATGTCGTGGAATTTCAGGTCGAGGAAAATTCTGACCCCTTGTGCGGTGAGAGTTTCGATGATCTCCGGTCCTTCTGATAAGAATAGTTGGCTCCCGACCTTAAATCCCCCTACTACGTCCTTTAAGTCATCGACAAGACTCAGGGCACTGGCGCGGTCATTGACGTCTAAAGCGATTAGGAGTTTGTTCATATAGTTTCGGGACCTTCAATTGTGATACTTCCAACGAGTTCGTTTAGGCGGTGAATGTTTTTTCGATGAGAGTACTCTCGAATTCCTTTTAAAAGTTTTGGCCAGATAAATGGATCGACAAAATTTGCGGTTCCGATCTGAACAGCGGAGGAGCCGGCGATAATAAATTCAAGGACGTCAGTTGAGTTCATGATGCCGCCCATGCCGATGATTGGTATGCTGACCGCTTTACGACATTCGTATACCATCCGAACAGCGATCGGCCGAATTGCGGGACCGCTCAATCCTCCAAGAACGTTAGAAAGTTTAGGACGTTTAGTTTCGACATCAATTGCCATTGCGAGAAAGGTGTTAACAAGTGAAATTGCGTTTGCTCCGGCTTCCTCCGAAGCTATAGCAAGTGATGTTATGTCTTCTACATTTGGTGTGAGTTTCGGGATAATTGGCAGGGGGGTCGCCTGTCGCACTCGACTTACAACTTCTCCGATGCCGCCAGGGTTACAGCCGAACTCGATACCACCTTCCTTGATGTTAGGGCATGAAACGTTCAGTTCAAGCGCGTCTACCCCCTCTGCGTCCGAGAGAATGCGGGCAAGTTCTGCATATTCATCGGTTGTGGACCCACAAATATTAACAATGACAACAGTTCTACAGCGGCGAAGTTCAGGTAGTTTCTCTCGAATAAACCGGTGTACACCGATACCTTGTAGTCCGATCGCGTTCAGCATTCCTGAAGGAGTTTCTACAATTCTTGTTGGTGGGTGTCCGCTACGTTCTTCTAGGAAAAGTCCCTTAACTACAATGCCGCCGAGAGTAGATAGATCGACAACGTCGGCGTACTCAACACCATAACCGAAACAGCCACTAGCGGCTATCAGAGGGTTTTTTAGATGGAGTTGACCAAGCTTAATAGAGAGGTCCACGTTTGTACCGCTAAGGGACGTCGCCGAAGTATCGGCCGTCAATGATTCATCTCCTCCCAAAGAATCTCTTCACTACGGAACACGGGGCCTTCAATACAAGAACGAACATAGTGACTGCTCTTCGAGTCCTTCTTCACGGGTATTACACAGCTGTAGCAGCCACCAAGCCCGCATCCCATAACCTGCTCGACAGATACTTGACAAGTCCGGCCATAACTTTCGGCTAGGGAGGCTACCTTCTTGAGCATAGCTGTTGGACCGCAAGCATAAACAGTGATGTCTTTATTAGCAGGTGATTTAGAAAGTGCATTTTCGAGAGGAGTCGTAATTTGTCCTTTTTCGCCTCGGCTGCCGTCTTCGGTCGCGAGCACGATCCGAATTCCAAGCTCTTCGAAGATGTCGAGGCAGAAAAGGTCTCCACCATGACGGGCTCCGTAGAAGAGAGTAGATATTGTCTGCTGCTTTGCGAGAGCGTAGGACAGTGTTGCGAATGGTGCCAGACCGACGCCCCCAGCCACCATCCAGGCTTCTGTTGGTGGACATACTGGCTCATAGGGTTGGCCTAAAGGCCCCAGGCACATCATGTGACTTCCTGGTTGCTTGTGAAAGAGGAGTTCTGTCGCAATGCCGACGCGTTTGTTCAGTAGGGAAATTCCCTTGGGATTACCCTTCTGATCATGAAGTATCTCGAATATAGAGAAAGGCCTACGTAAGAGCGGTTCTGGCCCCATCTCTGGCTTGACCATGAGAAATTGGCCTGGCTGGGTTTGTGCAGCTATCTCTGGGACCTCAAGTTTGAGGACATTGTATTCGTCAGATAGTCGCACGTTCGAGAGCACAGTGGCTTCGACGTCAACGACCATGGTTGAAGTATACTCGATTCGGCGCGTATGGTCCCAAAGTGCGTTCACTTAGGGCGGAGGTGGCGTTCGCTAAGATAACGGCAAGTGGGATACGGTCGGCATTTTCTGGGGTATGACTGCTGGCGTGTGTGTACCATCGGGAACTATTAAGATTGACACTTGGTATTAACCCCGATACAATCCGCCGACTCTTTAAATGCAGCACTGAGAGGCTGTCAAGAGATGCATGTATTGACTTATCCCTCGTTTGGTCTTCGCCTTTTCTCCCATTTCTTGTTCCAATATATCCGATATCGGAGTCGCCGTTGTCTGTTGTGATGGACGGCGATCGGATAGTCAGGACGCTTCTTCGTACCAGTCATGAGATTGTAGAGCGAAATCGAGGCCTCGATGATCTTGCTTTAATAGGGATCCGCACGCGAGGGGTTCCTATGGCTGCTCGTTTAGCTCATTACGTTCAAGAAATCACAGGTTCTTTAATTCCGATGGGTGCGTTGGACATCACCCTGTACCGTGATGATTTAATGAGGCAAACGGTTGCTCCACAGCCGGTGGTTCGTCGGACTGAAATTCCATTTTCTATTGACGATCGGCAAATTTTGCTAGTGGATGATGTTCTTTATACGGGACGCACCATAAGGTCAGCACTCGACGCCTTGATTGACCTTGGACGCCCGCGTGCAATTCAACTAGTTGTGCTGGTGGATCGTGGGCACCGGGAGTTACCAATTAGGGCTGATTATGTTGGGAAAAATATTCCCACATCGCTCGATGAGAGTGTTCAGGTACGTCTGATGGAGATTGATGGCATGGACGAGGTAACGATTGAGAGAGGGGATACATCGTAGTTCGAGTAGATTATGAGTGATAGATTCGATTCAGACGTTCGGAATGTAAGGGAAACTGGAGCGATTAATGGCGACAGTCCCCCTGACGGGAAACGGCGTCTTCGTTCGAGACATCTCCTTAGTATTTCTGACTTATCGGTTGACGAGATTCTTTTGATCCTCGATACAGCAGAAGCGATGAAGGAGGTAGGTGGACGGGCGATCAAAAAGGTACCCACTCTTCGAGGCCGGACTGTCGCCAACCTTTTTTTTGAGCCGAGTACTCGAACGCGTATGTCCTTTGAGATCGCAGAAAAACGTCTAAGCGCTGACACGCTAGGTATCACTGTGGCCACGTCAAGCATTGTCAAGGGCGAGACACTGACCGATACGGTACTAAATTTAGAAGCGATCGCTCCAGACATGATTGTCTTGCGACATTGGGCTTCCGGTGCAGGGCATCTGCTGTCACGTGTGTGTAAGTCTGGCATTATTAACGCCGGTGATGGAATGCATGAGCACCCCACCCAAGCGTTGTTAGATGCCTTTACTATTAGGGAACATAAGGGACGTATCGCGGGTTTGAAGGTGGCTATTATCGGAGACTTAGCCCACAGCCGGGTTATGCGTTCGAATGTTTTACTTTTGAAGAAGCTTGGGGCTGATGTGTGGTTATGCGGACCATCTACGTTGATGCCAAGTGGAGTTGAGGCGTTCGGTGTTGCCTCGACTACGTCTGTTGACGAGGCTGTTAGAGATGCGGATGTCATTATGTTGTTACGTATTCAGCTCGAGCGAATGCAAGGTGGTTTTGTGCCCTCGCTTCGTGAGTACTTTAAACTCTTTGGTATGACGTCGAAACGTCTGAGTCTCGCGAAGCCTGAGGTAATAGTTATGCACCCTGGACCTCTGAATCGTGGTGTTGAAATCACCTCAGAAGTTGCTGATGGGCCTCATTCAGTAATCTTGGAACAAGTGGCCAACGGAGTTGCGGTCCGAATGGCCGCGCTTTACTTGGTTGCGGGTGTGAGCGAAAACAGCTAGGAAGGATCGGCACGATACATGAAAGTGTTATTAAAGGGTGGTCGAGTGATTGACCCGAGTAGGGGAATCGATGGGCACAGAGACGTTGCTATAGAAGAAGGGATCGTCACTCAGATCGATCGCGATTTAGTTGTTTCTGATGAGATACAGGTTGTTGAAGTTCCTCAGAGTTGTGTGATTTGTCCCGGTTTTGTTGATGCTCATGTCCATTTACGTGAGCCAGGTCAGGAACACAAAGAAACGGTGGCAACTGGAAGTGCCGCAGCTGTTACAGGAGGTTTCACTGCTGTTGCTTGCATGCCAAACACCAACCCGATTAACGATAACGCTGGAGTCACAGAGTTTATTTTAAAAAAGGCAGATGAGGCGGATCTGGCTCGTGTCTACCCAATCGGTGCTGTGTCTATTGGAAGTAACGGTGAACAGTTGGCTGAGATTGCTGAGCTCAAGAGTGCCGGTTGTGTCGCAATATCTGATGATGGGCGTCCTGTCGCCACGGCACTATTAATGCGACGTGCCCAGGAATACGCGAATATGTTTGGGATGGCCGTGATTGATCATTGTGAAGTGCACTCGTTGAGTGGAGATGGGGTAGTGAACGAGGGCCATCAAGCTACTCTTGCCGGTCTGCATGGAATTCCGTCAGCTGCTGAGGAGATTATGGTTGAACGGGATGTAACGATCGCGGGTGTGACAGGTGCGGCTGTGCATATTGCGCATTTGAGTTCTGCGGGTTCGCTCCGTGCGGTGGCGAGTGGAAAAGAGCGTAAGATCCGTGTCACCTGCGAGGTAACTCCTCATCATTTCACTCTTACTGATGAGTCTGTGGCAAGCTACGACACTAACTTTAAGATGAAGCCGCCTCTTCAGGAGTCTGAGGATCGGCAGGCCTTGATTCAAGGTTTAAAGGATGGAACGGTCGATATGATTGCGACTGACCATGCTCCACATCATCACGATGAAAAAAGCATGGAATTTGATCGAGCCCCATTTGGCATCGTTGGGCTCGAGACGGCTGTTTCGCTGACGCTGGACCGTCTTGTGCACACTGGTGTTATTGGGCTGTCTCGATTGGTGGAACTTATGGCCACTAATCCAGCTCAGGTACTGGGTGTGGTCGGTGGAACCATTGAAGTCGGTGCTCCAGCTGATTTAACTATTCTAGCCCCAGATCTTGCCGTTACCGTCAAGGCGAGTGCCTTTCGGTCTAAGTCAAAGAACACGCCGTTCGATGGTTGGAAATTGCATGGGGGGGTGGCTGGTACTATTGTTGGTGGACGGGCGGTGTTCCTTAATGGAGATGTATTAGGCATGGATGCTTTCAAGGTGTTACGCAGAGACGGGTGAGATCCAAGTCCACAACTCAGTCGGCTTACGGTCTAAGTCGATCACCACGTTCTTTACGCTTAATAAAACCCAAATTTGAACGTTTGTATCGAGCGTGTGAAAATTCTTCTGTTTCGGTTGATCCGGTCCAGATCGTCCACCGTTATCTGGATCCTAGGGATCAGGAGATTGTGGGTTTCCTGGCGGCAGGTTTGGCATTTGGTCGCGTCGCTAGCATCATGAGCTCACTTCAGACCGTTACTGATATTCTTGGACCCAATCCGGCTTCCTTTGTGCGTTCATTTGAACCGAGGCGAGATTCTGCGCGTTTCAGAAAATTCACCCATCGTTGGATACGTGGAGTTGATCTTGTCGCGCTACTGTGGGTGTTACGGCAAATGCTCGAGGAGGGAGGTTCAATTGAAGAATTTTTTCTAGAAGGTTATAGCGATTGTTCTATGGACATTGGCCCAGCTTTGAATGCTTTCTCTCAGCGTGCACTTGCTCTAGATCTACGAGAGGCTTATCGTGGTGGTGATACTTCAGGTGTAAGATATTTTTTTCCAAGGCCGTCTGCAGGCAGTGGTTGTAAACGTCTCAATCTTTTCTTGAGGTGGATGGTCCGTCGAGATTCTGTGGATCTCGGCGTTTGGTCTGTGCTTCCACCATCGAAGTTAGTTATACCGCTTGATATCCATATTGTCCGAGTGGGACAGTGTTTGCGGCTGACTAAATATCGTGCTCCAGGCTGGAAGATGGCTGCTGAAATCACAGCCTCGCTCCGTGTACTGAATTCAGAAGATCCTGTAAAGTACGATTTTTCGCTTTGTCATCTTGGGATGTCTGGATGTTGTGGCTTTAATCGCGATCAACGAGATGAGCGGTGTCCGCTTCGTGGGATTTGTCGGCCAAGCATTCGTAGGCTTTGAGGGTCTGTTCGACCATGCGCTTAGCTGTGAAGCGTTCTCTGACGAGTAATGTCCCTTTCTCTGCCAGATGTCTACGCTGGGATTCGTCTCTGAGCAGGTCGAGGATAGTTTCACTGAGTGCTTGTGGATCACATGGTGGCACCAGTCGTCCATTTTTACCGTCTTCGATGACTTCTGGAATGCCTCCGACACGAGTTGCCACGATGGCGACGTTACAAGCCATAGCGTCCAGTAGTGATGTGCCAAGTCCTTCAGTTACTGAGCTCATGACAAAAATGTCGAAGCTTTTTAGCAGCGAGAGTATGTTTGGGCGAAAGCCGATAAGAAACACGTATTCTTCGAGTTGATATTTTCGAATCTTGGTCTCGAGTTCAGAACGAAGTTCTCCCTCGCCGGCGATAACAAATTTAACATCGAGTTTCGCTTGCCGAACTAATTTGGCTGCCTCTATCAGATAATGTTGGCCTTTGTGGGGTACAAGAGCTGCAATATTACCGACAACAGGCGTGTGTTTTGGTAGTCCGAGCTCGTCATGAATGCTTAGAAGAGGAAATTTTGTAACGTGTTCTATATCGATACCTTCAGCGATTGTTTTTGTACGGTTTTTGTCGATTCCGTCCATTTGTAGCATTGTGCGAATGGCATTAGACACACAGATAAAAAAATCAACCTGGCGGTACTTCCAGAGGGAGAAAATGTTGCGCTTGAGATGAAAGTCAACTCGACGGGAGACAAAGAATAGAGGGCGTGTCGATGGAGAATACACTGAGAGCGCAAGTGCTACTACGGCTACTGCATGAGGATCGTGGGCGTGAATCACGTCAGGTTTAAGCTTGGAGATTATCCGTGACAGGCGCCAGCCAGCCAAGATGTTCATCTCGGTACTGGCTGCAAGCGGTATCAGATCAACTTTGTCAGCAGCGCGTCTTCTAAGCTCACCGTTTGGATGGGTTACCAAAGCGACACGGTGACCGAGGGCCTTCATGCCAAGGACTGTGAGTAAGGTCTGGTTTTGTCCGCCACGCCAGCTCCGTGCAGTATCAATGTGTAGAGAAAACATGGGGTTTTTTCAGGATCGACGATTTTGGAGTTCCCAAAGTTTAGCGATTTTGAGCAGTACGTAGTAAGAGTTCATTGCGGATACGATAAATCCAGGTATTCCATCTCGGATACCGCCTTTAAGTATGTAGTTTCGCACAAAGGCGAATGTTGGGTGCGATATAAGTTTGACAATATTTGTTCTCTGTCCTGACTCAAAGAGATGTTCTGCGGCTAAAGTTGTGTAGAGATCGATAGTTTCCAGGTGATGGGAAATATTGCGATAAGGAAAATGTTCAATTGTTTTCTCTAGGAGTCCTACCGACCCATCTACGGCCACGGACTCATGGACTTTTCGTTCTGACCAATGTCCAAATCGGCGGTTATATAGGCGGAGCTGCGGATCTGGATGCCAGTCGGTCGAATGAAT
>CAZQMT010000024.1:11934-13172 GCA_964594555.1 uncultured Vicinamibacterales bacterium | reverse complement strand
ACCGGCCGAGATGATGAGCAACACGAGGGACACGGTATCCGTAGTGCTTCGGTTCAATCTCTAAGATGGTTTGGATTTCACGAGCTAGCTGTGCGGTCACGCGTTCATCGGCATCGATGGAAAGGATCCAATCATTACGCGCAAGTGAAGCCGCGTAGTTCTTCTGAGTACTGAAGCCCTCCCAGTCTCGGACTACAACCGTAGCACCGAAGGAACGTGCGAGCGCTACAGTGTTATCAGTACTGCCTGAATCGACCAAGACTATTTCGTCGGCCCACGAGACAGAGAGTAACGCTGCTTCTATGTTAGCGGCCTCGTTCTGAGTAATGACGGTAACCGAAACCTTCGGCACCAGGCGAGTGTAGCATCTTCCTGGCCGTCTTCGATATCCTGTAGTCTGATTTTACTGTCGTTGTCCCTCTTGAGAGTTTAGATTTAATATTTGCCTGAGTTCTGAGGCCGGTTGTTCTAGATTTTGTGTTGGCGTCACTATCGTAATTCCTGAACCTGTCCCGATGCTTGTTTCTTGTATAGCTTCGAAATCAACTAGTGATTGGTTGTAGTCGAGAATAGTACCGACTTCGTTGTTGCGTGCCTCTAAAAGATCTCGTTGCGCCTGGAAAACCATAAAGTTGGTGGAGATGCCGACTTCAAACTTCTTCTGCTCAGCTTCAAGTCTTTGCTCGGCTAGGGTTCTGACGGATTGTGTGGCCTTAATGCGTTTCACGTGCGCGTTGACCTGGCGTGCAAGATCTCGAACTTGTGTTGTTATTTGGAACTCAAGATTCTTAATTTGCGTCTCCAGTTGAGTACGCTGCAATTTTATACGTTCGAGGCCAGTCTTGGCGGCACTGGTGCCGAGTGGATAGCTAACCGTTAGTCCCATGGTCCAAGTTGGGAAATCGTTCTTAAGAAGATCCAGCAACACAGAACCAAAATTTCTTCTGGTCTCACCGATAACTGGTCCAGGGAAGCCGTCTCCTCTTAGTAGTCTGTTGCCACCAAGTCCGGCCAACCCGTAATTTACTTCGAGATTGATTTGGGGAAGAACCTGGTTTTTAAAGTAGCTAATATTGATATCTAATGTTTCGACGTTTTTTCGTGCTTGTCGGAGATCGGTACGTTTGTCGAGTGCATTCCTGACCGCTTCATTAAGATTTATTGAGCTGAGTCTCAATATTGGAGAATCGGTTGGTATTAAACGAAGATCCCAAAGTTCAGGTTCGTTTGGACTAAAA
>CAZQMT010000024.1:2470-11924 GCA_964594555.1 uncultured Vicinamibacterales bacterium | reverse complement strand
AATAATGAGTGAACGCAGCTGATCTTCTGCTTGTTCGATATTAGCTTTGGCGAGGATCTTTGATTCTTCATTACGAGCTACTTCGACCGCTGCTTCGACCAGGTCAATTGGTGCCATCGTGCCTACTTCGACTCTCATTTTGTTGTTTTTGAGCGACTCTTTGGCGAGATCGAGTGATTGTTCTTGAACTTCGAGGAACGAAATGGCGTAGACGAGGTCCCAGTAAGCATTTTTTACTTGTCTAATGGTTTGAACGACGGTTTCACGAAGCTGAACGTCTGAAACTTCTCGATTCTTACTACTGATGAGCAATTGGTGTCTGGAACTATCGATTTTGAAGTATCGTAGTAGAGGTTGTACTAAACTTAGATGAAAATTTGTTCGTAAAACTAGATTAAAACTCGAAAAAGTATTTCTAGTTTATGACAGCATGATATCCCAACTTGCGCTGTAACTTGCTCCGCCCCATGGTAGGAGCTGGCTTACACCGATGTTCGCACCAAGCTCGTCATCGCTCACTCGTTCCCTGCCTCCAGATAGGAAGCTATTCGCTGGTGTGTCTCTACTGAATCCACTGAGTCCTGAAGTGAAATTTGGAGTCCACGCGCTTTTAGCTTCGGCGACGCCGAGATCGTCAATAAGTGGGTTTAGGCGTTCGATTTGGATACTTAAGTTCTGCTCGAGAGCAAGGTCAACGGCTTCTTTAGCAGAGAGGTGTCTGACGGCACTGTTTTGTGGGATAGGAGAGTCTTCGGTTATAAGTGTCATCGGTCGATCTCTTAGCAGGTTTGGGGCGGGGAAAACTTTTGCTGTGGGTTGGGCAAGCGCTGGTATTGACACCAGAAACATTAAGAGCGTGCCACCAAAGATTGTTTTTATGGAGTATGTGCTCATGTGGGGTGCGAGTTTGTCCATGGTGAGCATAGCTAACCTCTCTGCGTTGTATAAATGCTAGGATGGAGTTCTATTCTTTGTGATTCAGCAACGACGTGGGATTTTGGTACGAGCCTACTGATTGACAATGTTTCATTTAGTTTCCTGTAGTATTGAGAGTAGATACGATCTTGTTGTTTCACAAATAACTTACTCAGGGTACACTCTCATTGGAGTTTTTGTCACCGTTCGCCTATGAATGCTGATGTTTTCTTAGATCTGTTTCGTGGACAAGAGGCCTTATTGGAAGGACACTTTCTTCTTTCTTCTGGTCTTCACAGTCGAGGCTATTTACAGTCGGCTCTTGTTCTTCAGGACCCGTGTCAGTCTGAGAGACTTGGCCAGGCTATTGCAGATAAGCTTAGACACTTCGAGGCCACCTCGGTTTTGACTCCAGCACTTGGCGGAGTCATTATCGGTCATGAGACAGCCCGGGCGCTTGGTATACGGTGTCTGTTCGTTGAACGGAAAGAGGGTGAATTTAAACTCCGCCGAGGTTTTGCAATTGAACCAGGCGAAAGAATTGTGATCGTTGAAGATGTGCTAACAACTGGCGGTTCTACCCGAGAAACTATTAAGGTGGCTCGTGCTGTTGGTGCACACGTCGTAGCGGCTGCTTCGATTATCGATCGTAGTGTGCCGAAGGCAGATCTGAAAGACGTTGACGTGCCATTTTTCTCGCTTGCACGCATTTCGCTCCACACGTACACTCCTGAGTCGTGCCCACTCTGTGATGAAGGTGTTCCCCTGACGAAGCCTGGTTCACGCTAGACGAGTTCTCTCGCCTGAAAGAAATCTTTTAACGACATAGACGATATCTTGTGCGAGTTATCAAACTTACTATTCAGTACGAAGGTACAGCCTATGTCGGTTGGCAGCGCCAAAAAGTTGGTATTTCGGTACAGGGGGTACTCGAGTCAGCTCTGGCTGAGATTGAGGGTGCTGAGGTTAATGTTGTTGGTGCCGGCCGTACTGATGCTGGAGTGCATGCTCTGGGTCAGGTTGCAAGCGTAAGACTGCAGTGCTCGATAGCGCTTCCGTCTCTGAGACGGGCTCTTAATGCCATTCTTCCCAAAGACATTCGTGTAATTAGTGCCGAGAAAATGTCGAAGACATTCAATGCTCGGTCTGAGGCGAGGTCAAAGACATATCAGTACTTTGTGATGACTGGAAGTGTTATTAGCCCATTTGAAAGACGGTATGTTTGGCATGCTTCTCAGCCACTTAACGTCAAGTCGATGACTGAGGCTGCAATATTACTGAAAGGGAGGCATGATTTTTCTGCTTTCCAAACTTCTGGTGGTTCGGTGAAAACCACCATACGTACAATTACGAAGATAGAGGTTGGCGAGGTGACTTCGGCACATTTCTTTTCACCGATAGTTTCGACAGTGACGCGAGCGTCCGGTAGTTCCCTCCTTGTATTTCGTATTTGCGGCGATGGTTTTCTTCGTCATATGGTTCGAGCTATTGTTGGCACCTTAATTGACATTGGTTCAGGACGCCGTGAGCCTCAAAATATCGATGAGATATTAATGAGTGGTGATCGCAGTCAGGCTGGTCCTACTGCACCTCCTCAAGGACTTTTTCTAGTTGGCGTAGATTACTAGAAGTCTTCAGTATGTTGATATTTACCAAATAATTGTAGAGGAGTCTCTGGCTTGGTTTTTTATCAACAGGAAAACCGTTTTTGAGCGGTCGATCACTTGTTCAAAACGGACATTGGGACAGACAGCGACCCATGCTTGAACGAGTCGTATAACTCACCGTATGATAAGGAGTTACTTTTAGGTGATTCCCGAATGTCCCGTAAAGACACCTTTGCATTCATTGCACCAGGCTCTTCGGATGAGGTTCTGGCTAAACAGGTCGATTTTGACCGGTTACCCACTCACGTGGCGGTCATCATGGATGGAAATGGGCGGTGGGCAGCTCAGCGAAAATTACCACGGGTAGAGGGTCATCGCGCTGGTATCGAGGCCGTTCGTACCACGGTGGAGATGTCAGCTCGTTTAGGTGTCCGCGTACTTACTCTCTACGCCTTTTCGATAGAAAACTGGAAGCGGCCTCACAGTGAAGTTAAAGTGCTGATGTCGCTCCTGAAACGATATCTGAAACTTGAGCTTGACACTCTTCTGCGAAATAACATTCGCTTCAGAATCGTTGGTCGATACAATGAATTACCGGATGATGTACGACAAGAACTCTCGGTTGTTATTGCTAAGACAGCTAAAAACACTGGGATGGTGTTTAATATTGCACTGAACTACGGAGGACGTGCCGAGATAGTTGATGCTGCCAGAAGAGTAATGGAATCTGATTGTTCTCCTTCGGACCTTGATGAGCAACGTTTCGCGGAGTTCCTCTACACGGGTGGTCAGCCCGATCCTGATCTACTCATCCGTACGAGTGGTGAGATGAGAGTTAGTAATTTTCTGCTTTGGCAGATTGCCTACGCAGAGATCTGGGTTACAGAAACTCTTTGGCCAGATTTCCGCTGTGGACATTTATTGGAAGCCATTTTGGATTATCAGAAGCGCGATCGTCGCTACGGTGGTATTGCCCAACCGGCGGTGATAGGTGGCTGAGCTGGTGTATCGAAGGCGAGGAGGCTTCATGCCTCATAACACGGGTGGTCGCTGTCAAAGGCGTGTCATGGCATGCGTCGAATTCTGAGTGCGATCGTTCTCCTGCCGCTAGTTTTTGGCACCGTGTATTTTCTTCCAGCGGTGGCTACTCTGGTTTTGGCAGAGGTTGCTGTTTTTTTTGCTGCTATCGAGTACGTGGGGTTAGTAGAACGAATTGGAGTACGTCTTCCGAAGGCGGTTGTCGTGGCATCCGTCATGGCTGTCTGTGCTTCGGTGGGACAGCCCGGATCTGCTACAGAGGTTACGTTGATTGCTGCTATGGTCGTAGTCGGTGCTCAGGCTATTGCCATGGGGCGTTCAACGCCGCAAGTACTGAATCAGATTGCTATTTCTTGTTTCGCCTTGATCTACATTGGTCTTACCGTCGGAACCTTGGTCAGTGTAAGGGGACAGTATGGGCGTGAGGCGCTTTTAATACTTCTGCTGACCATTATGGTGAGTGATATTGCCCAGTACTACGGAGGTCGATTGCTGGGTCGACGACCACTAGCGCCCGTAATTAGTCCCAAGAAAACTGTTGAAGGCGCTGTGTCTGGTCTCATAGTGGGAGTGTGCGTAATATTGTTATTGGGAAGCCTCTGGTTACCCCTTTGGTCAATTTCGGCACTCGTTTTACTCGGTATAACGGTTGTTGCCTTGGGTGTCATTGGCGATTTGTTCGAATCACTTATCAAGCGTAGTGTTGGGGTGAAGGATTCGTCTGGCCTTATTCCTGGACATGGTGGAATTTTAGATCGTTTAGACAGTTTGCTATTCGCGGCACCTGGCTACTACGTTTTCTTGTACCAGTTATCTTGAGTTGGCAAGCTGGTTTACTCAGTTAGTACGGAGGGAACTCGTTGAAAGGAATTGTGATTCTTGGTTCGACGGGTTCGATCGGCCGAAGTGCAATTTCGGTGATTGAGTCCCATCCCAGTCAACTAAAGGTTGTTGGATTAGCTGCTGGCCAAAACGCGAAGCTTCTATCAGAGCAAGTCTCACGTCTATGCCCACGATTTGTGACAATGATGTCGGAAGATGCCGAAAATGAACTTCGAACCCATCTTGACTCTTGCGGAGTAGACCCGTTACCGAAGTTCGGTATAGGTCATAAGGGGCTGATCGAAATTGTTGTCCAGGATGATGTTGATGTGGTGCTTTGTGCGTCCGCTGGCACCTCAGCTCTTGAAGCTGTGTTGGCTGCCATCGAACGAGGTAAGACTATTGCGTTGGCTAACAAAGAAGTACTCGTTATGGCCGGTGCTCTAGTCATGGCTGCTTCCAAGCGATTCGGCGTACCAATCCTTCCTGTGGACAGCGAGCACAATGCCATCCATCAATGCTTGCATGGTCGTCGTCCTGATGAGGTTAAACGTTTGATTTTGACCGCTTCGGGTGGGCCATTCTACGGTAGAGAGGGAGTAGACCTTTCAAAAGTTACTCGAGAAGATGCTCTTAAGCACCCAACATGGAAAATGGGCGAGAAGATAACTATCGATTCAGCGACTCTTATGAACAAGGGTTTAGAAGTTATTGAAGCTCGTTGGCTTTTCGACATACCCCCAGAGCGAATCGATGTGATTATTCATCCCCAATCTGTTATTCACTCGATGGTAGAGCTTCGGGACGGTTCAGTTCTTGCTCAGCTAGGTGTTGCGGATATGCGTTTGCCGATCCAATATGCGTTGTCTTATCCCACGCGGTGGGATTCGCCTGTAGCTCCACTTGATTTTGTTCGGTCGGATCGACTGGAGTTCGATGTGCCAGATCGATCAAAATTTCCGTGTTTAGATCTTGCTTACCGAGCCCTTCGTGGTGATGATGGACTTACTGCTGTCCTTAATGCCGCCAATGAGGTGGCGGTATCTTCGTTTCTAGAAGAGAAGGTTTCCTTCACGGCCATTCCAAGCTTAATTGAGAAGACGATGGACGCTTACAAACTCGAAAGATCGATGTCTGTTCAAGCGCTCAAAGATGTTCGTAATATTGATAGGTGGTCAAGGAAGCATGTGGACAGTCTTATTAGCGAGTTAGAATTTAAAAAACCGAGGTTGGTGACGTGACTAGCGTACTTGCATTTTTGTTTGTTCTTGGTGTTTTAGTTTTTGTACACGAGCTAGGGCATTATCTTATGGCCCGGCGCATTGGTGTTCGTGTGCTCACATTTTCACTCGGCTTCGGTCCAAAGCTCATTAACTATCGACGAGGTGAAACTGACTACTGCGTGAGCGCCATACCTCTTGGTGGATATGTCAAGATGGCTGGTGAGAATCCTGATGATCAGCGGAGTGGTAGCGACGATGAGTTTCTCTCGAAGCCAAAGTGGCAGAGGTTCCAAGTAATGATTATGGGACCGGCTATGAACATCATCTTAGCGATTGTTGTGATGACCTTTGTTTTGTATCAAGGAGCTGAAGTCCCGGCTTACGAGCAGCATGCACCGGTTATCGCAACTGTCAGTTCTGATTCGCCCGCGGAGCGTGCCGGCATTGAAGTCGGCGATCGAATTCTCGAGGTATCTGAGCGTCCAGTAGAGACCTGGGAAGATTTCTTCATTAGTGTTATGCCTCGTGCTGGACAGGAGATTCCTGTCACCGTTACGCGTGATAGCGAGCGACTGACTGTAAATGTGACACCAGAGGCGAAGTCTCAATTTGAGATGGGGGATATCGGGGTGCTTCCCGAGATGAACAGTCAAGTCAGGCGTGTAAGTCCAGGTGCACCGGCTGACCTATCCGGAATCGCTCCTGGTGATGTAATTGTTGGAGTAAATGGTGAAACTATCACTCAAGAACGGCCCTTAATTCAGACAATTAACCAGAGCGCAGATATTGAAATTACGTTAATGATTCGAAGGGAAGGACGTGAGATCGAGATTTCTGTTACGCCTGAAAAGCGGGGAGATATTGGTCTAATCGGTGTTGAGCTGAGTCCGTATGAACTTAGGACGATTCAACCGGGGTTTTTGCAGTCGTTTGTGATGAGTCTCGAGCGGAATCGTGATTGGTCAGGTCTTATATTTCAGACGCTAGGGGGGCTACTGACCAGAGAAACTTCACCGAAGCAGCTTATGGGGCCCGTAGCGATCGCCCAGTTGTCAGGAGGCGCTGCTGAAGTTGGCTGTGTCGCTCTCTTTACCCTAATGGCAATGATTAGTCTAAATCTCGGTATTTTGAATCTCTTGCCGATTCCTGTGCTTGATGGTGGACATATCTTCATTATGGCTCTGGAGGGTATAACGCGCCGTGATTTTAGTGTTCGGCTGAAGGAGAAAGTGATGCTTGTAGGATTTGTCTTACTTATGACTTTAATGTTGACCGTAATCTACAACGATCTCATGCGCATCCAGTGGATTGAGCAATTGTTGCCTTGGAGGTAGATTGGGTGTTTGTCAGCCAACACCGATCATGCGAAGATTTTAAAAATAATTATGTGCTTAACTATGAGTTTCTCTATCTGGATGTGGAGCGTTGAGGATACTTAGTAGAAACGTAGTCATCGATCAATTTTCTAAACGCAGTGTCTAACGCAGCATAATCCCCTCGAAGCGTTGTAAAGAGTTGTCCGTCAATGTAGACCGGGCAACTCGGAGCTTCTCCAGTACCGGGGAGGCTAATACCAATGTTTGCGGTTTTCGATTCCCCTGGCCCGTTTACAATACAACCCATAACTGCGAGTGTCATCGTCTCGACGCCTTCGTGGTGAGTTTTCCATTTTGGCATTTGGTCTCGTACGTAGCCTTCAATCCGTTCTGCTAGCTCTTGAAATGTTGTGCTGGTGGTGCGTCCGCATCCAGGACAGGCGGTAATGCTTGGCGTGAATGCTCTAAGGCCCAGTGATTGTAAAAGTTCGCACGCGGCGTACACTTCGTCACGGCGATCGCCAGAGGGTTTTGGTGTCAGTGAGATTCTGATCGTGTCACCGATGCCTTCGTTGAGCAAAATACTCATAGCAGATGCTGACCATACCACTCCCTTGATACCCATACCCGCTTCAGTTAGTCCCAGATGTAATGGTTGTTCAGTAGTTTTTGCTAGATTGCGGTAGACCGTGATCAAGTCCTGTGGTGAAGAGACTTTACAAGAAATAATGATTTGGTCCTTACGTAAACCGGCTTCCAGCGCGAGATGAGTCGATTCCTCGGCCGAGAGGACCATGCACTCGTTAATAATTTCCGCTGATGATTTCCCCAGTTTCTGCTCAGTGTTCTCGTGCATCTTGGCCATAACGAGTTCCTGATTAAGAGAACCGCCATTGACTCCAATGCGTACTGGTTTGCCATGTGTTGTGGCAATTTGACAGATAGTGGTGAACTGTTCGTCACGGCGGCTACCTGTACCTACATTGCCTGGATTGATTCGATATTTATCCAGCGTTGCGGCACATTTAGGATAGCGAGTCAGAAGTAGATGGCCGTTATAGTGGAAATCTCCGATCAGTGGCGCGTCGCAACCGGCGTTGACCAAGCGCTTTTTAATCTCAGGGACGGCGGCGGCGGCTTCTGGTAGGTTAACGGTGATACGTAATAGCTCTGAGCCGGCGTTAGCAAGTTCAAGGCATTGGCGAACAGTCGAGTCGACATCAGCGGTGTCGGTGTTGGTCATCGACTGCACTACAATGGGTGCGCAGCCTCCTACCTGCACGTTGCCAGCTTTCACCCCGACGGTGTTGTGCCTTTTCACTGCGAGCATTGCCTTGAATCCAAAACGAGATATGGGACGGATGGGCCTGACACTTTCATGACATCCTGTAAATAATTTGACCGAGGGGGCTTCTCGGGGCCCAGATGTTTTTCATAGCTAAGATTTTAGTCGTTTCAATGTCGTTGACACCAGTCAACTCATTATCAGGTGGTTCTGTTTCAAGAATTTAGATTTTAACGAATAAAGGTTCATTCATGGATTGTCAGTAGAGATTTTGGAAGAGACGTACTGACCAGAAGTTTTATTGCTGATGCTTAGCATGAGAATTTGTACTGCCTAGTTTTTTAAATCGCACATCACTTCCTGTGCTGCATAGATCGTTCGGTTGATGTTTTGTGCGGTGTGTGACGATGAAATAAACCATGCTTCAAATTGTGATGGTGGTGGGTAGATGCCTCGTTCAAACATACCCCGAAAGAATTTCGCGTAGGTTTCACGGTTTGTACGGAGCGCCGATTGATAGTTTGTTACGGGGTGTTCAGAAAAGAATGGCGTTAGAGTGGAGCCAATAGAGTTGACTTGTAAAGGGATGCCAGCCTTCTTGCCGGCATCGACGAATCCATTCGCCAGCTTTGTTCCTAGTTGATTTAGACGTTGGTATAGTCCCGACGATAGTTTTTGTAGAGACCAGAATCCGGCTGTCATTGCCAGGGGGTTTCCTGAGAGGGTACCTGCCTGGTAGACGGGGCCATCTGGCGATAAAAGTTCCATTAGATCTTTTCGACCGCCGTATGCACCGACCGGGAGCCCTCCTCCGATAATTTTCCCTAGGCATGTCAGATCAGGCTGTACATTAAAAATCGACTGAGCACCTCCTTTGGCGACACGAAAACCTGAGATGACTTCATCGAAAATGAGTAGGGAGCCGTGAAGGTTACACAATTCCCGTAGTCCTTCTAGGAAGCCATCGGCTGGAGTTACGATCCCCATGTTGCCTGCGACCGGTTCGATTATTACTGCAGCGATAGTATCAGTATTATTTGCGAAGCATTGTTTGACTGAGTCGAGGTCGTTATAACTAGCTACTAGTGTATTAGCAGTAACTGACTCTGGCACGCCAGGGCTAGTAGGAATTCCAAGAGTTGTTGCACCAGAGCCTGCTTGGACCAAGAATGAGTCACTGTGTCCGTGATAACAGCCTTCAAACTTGATCACCAGGTCTCTCTCGGTCGCTGCTCGTGCCAGCCGAAG
>CAZQMT010000024.1:0-2460 GCA_964594555.1 uncultured Vicinamibacterales bacterium | reverse complement strand
GACAATCAAATCGCGCCCCGTTGCACCACGAGCAAGTCGAATCGCACTCATCGTAGCTTCTGTGCCTGAGCTGACGAAGCGGATTTTTTCAATGGAAGGGACGAGGCGTCGTACGAGTTCACCAAGCTTAAGTTCGAGTTCAATTGGTGCGCCGAAGCTTGTCCCCTCACGGAGGGTCGATTGCAGGGTTTCGACTAAACCCGGTGGTGCGTGTCCGTGGATCAGTGGTCCCCACGACATAACATAATCGATGTAAGAGTTTCCATCGACGTCTTCTATGTGGGCCCCGTGACCTCGCTGAATGAAGACGGGTTGGCGGCCGACTGCCTTGAAAGCTCGGACTGGACTGTCCACCCCACCAGGGAGAATTTTATTCGCGCGCTTGTATAGCGAAGAAGACTTTTGACTACGCAATTTCATCATTTGTTGAAGCGTATCACGATGTCATCACGCGAGGATTTTCAGACTGCATTCTGGCGGAGTATTCTTGCTGCCTCTCGTGCGTAGTAAGTGATGATGATGTCAGCGCCAGCGCGGCGAATGGCCGTTAGGCACTCAAGCATGACTTGAGGTTCATCGACCCAATTATTTTTAGATGCAGCTTTAAGCATGGAGTACTCACCGCTTACGTGGTAAGCAGCTGTTGGGTGGGCAAACTCTGTTTTCACGCGATAAATTACGTCAAGATAGTGCAAAGCAGGCTTCACCATGACGATGTCTGCGCCTTCCTCAATGTCTAGCTCTACTGCACGGAGGGCTTCATTGGTGTTTGCCGGATCCATCTGATGGGTTCGACGATCGCCAAAAGTTGGTGCTGAGTCGACGGCATCGCGAAATGGACCGTAAAGACTTGAACAGTACTTCGCGGCATAGGACATGATTGCAACATCTTCGAACTTGTGTCTGTCAAGTGTTTCTCGTATGGCACGGACCCGTCCATCCATCATATCTGACGGCGCAATAATATCTGCGCCAGACTCAGCCTGAGAAAGCGCTACGCGTGTGATCTCAGAAACGGTCGCATCGTTTAGAATTTCTTCATTGCTTACAATCCCGCAGTGGCCGTGTGATGTGTACTCGCATAAGCAAGCATCTGTGATGACGAGACATTTTGGGTTTGCTTGTTTAATGGCTCGAGTTGCAGCTTGGACTGGGGCCTCAGGGTCGGATGCAGCTGAGCCTGTCTCATCTCGGTGTCCAGAGCACCCGAATAGAATTAAACCGAGAACGCCGTCTTCCCATGCGGCTAAAGCTTCTTTGACTGCTTCATCGACTGAGAGTTGAAAAACTCCTGGCATGGAAGGGATTTCGCGGCGGATATTATGACCTTCACAGACAAATAATGGGTAAATCAGTATGTTTGGTGACAATCGTGTTTCTCGCACAAGACTGCGCACTGTTGCGTTTCGTCGGAGTCGTCGCAGACGATGGGGCAGATGAAGAATTGGCCGATGTGTCTCATCTGACACGGCGCCGGTCTCGGGTATGTGTGACATCTGGCTTTTCTCCTGCGATACGGCTGGTTACTGAGTAGTTTTTTGTTGATGATTGAAGTGGTTCAGGATTTCTTGTACAAGAGCAGGGATCGTGTAAATGGGTGGCATAATCGAGGTTTGAATGCCGAGTTGTTTTGCAGCGTCTGCGGTGACCGGTCCGATTGAAGCCACGAGTGTTGCTGCAAGCAGATCTGAGGCCTGTTCAGCTCCAAGACTCTTAACAAAGTTTTGTACAGTCGATGCACTTGTGAATGTGACGACATCAATGCTCTTGTTGAGTAGCATGCGATACACGTCCTGTCCGTCCGTTTTCACCGGGTCAGTTTCAGAAACGGTTCGGTATGCGGTTATGTCGATAACTTTTGCGCCAGACTTTTCGAGTTCGTGCGGAAGATGTTTGTTGGCGATTTCACTACGGGGTAGAAGTATACGCTTGCCGGAAATGTTAGTGGTTGACTGGAGCGCCTCCGCGACGCCTTTCGAACGATGGTCGCTAGGTACGAGGTCAGCTTCGAGTCCATAGTGCGCTAATCGTTTCGCAGTCGTTGGGCCAACCGCGCAGAGCTGTACGCCCTGTAAAACCCTGACATCTCTGGTGCCGTCAAGCAGACACTGCATAAAATTTTCGACGCCGTTGATACTCGTGAAAACAATCCAGTCCAATGTGTTGATATCTTTACAGACTTCTTGGAGTGGGCCAAGGTCGTTAGGGGGTTCGATTCGAATACATGGCGATTCGATCGTTTCTGCGCCAATTTTTTCTAGGAGTTCGACTAACTCACCAGCTTGTTCACGAGAACGGGTGACCAATACGCGCTTCCCGAATAGTGGCCTGGTGTCGAACCAGCGGAGGTGATCTCGTAGGCTTGCTACCCAGCCGACAATTAGAATCGCTTGTCTCTTATGTTTTTTTCGATCTGCGATCTTTATGATATCGCCAAGTGTGCTTTTGAGAGTTTGTTGC
>CAZQMT010000023.1:0-22432 GCA_964594555.1 uncultured Vicinamibacterales bacterium | reverse complement strand
TAATCTTTGGAGATAGTTTTAATGCGCATCCCCTGCATCATTGCTAATTGGAAAATGTTCAAGACTGTGCAGGAATCTATCGCCTTCACCAAAGAACTGAAAAACCTCGTTAGCAACATCAATCACGCTCACATTGTAATAGCACCACCGTTTACAGCACTTCACTCTGTAGTCGGCATGACATACGACACAAAAATTTCTGTGGCAAGCCAGAATTTACACTGGGAACAAGATGGACCTTACACAGGTGAAGTAAGCGCGAGAATGCTACACGAGGTGGGAGTGAAACATGTGATCGTCGGACATTCCGAACGTCGGCAACTATTTAATGAAACCAACGCCACGGTGAACAAAAAGCTCAAGACTTCATTAACCAATAACCTCAGCCCAATCGTTTGTATTGGGGAAAGCCTTGAGGAACGCGAAAAAGGGTTGTCTCTGAACGTAATAGATCAACAACTTCGAGACGGTCTCGCTAATATAGACTCGATCCAAGTAGAAAATCTGATCATCGCCTACGAGCCCATCTGGGCAATTGGTACAGGAAAAAATGCGACTCCAGTCCAAGCCGGAAAAGTGCACGAACACATTCGAAAACGACTATCTGAATCATTTGGCGAAAAGGCTAGTATCTCATGTCGTCTAATATACGGAGGCAGCGTCAAACCAGAAAACATCAAAGAACTAACCATGCAGCCGGATGTCGATGGTGCACTCGTGGGCGGTGCAAGTCTTGATGTAAAAAGCTTCTTCGAAATAATCTCAGGCAGTCTGATGAAAGACACCGCCTAACATGGTGAGTTACAATAAGACAGTCGAAAATTCCAGACAAGCTCTTAATGACAAAGTCGTATAATAGGTGCCGATGCTTTACTACGTTTTAAACTCAGTTTTTGTGCTCGTTTGTCTTCTACTACTCCTCGTCGTCCTACTCCAACAGGGCAAGGGTGGAGACATGGCTAGCGCCTTCGGAGGTGGAGGCAGCCAAACGGCTTTCGGCGCTCGCGGTGGTGCAACCGTGCTTTCAAAGGCCACGGTAATTCTAGGGACGCTCTTTATGATCGTAGCGCTTGTCCTAGCTGTTATTGGTCGACAGCAGCCAGGCTCGATCCTACGTGGAATTGAACCACCATCACAAACAGAACCCGGGGTGCCTCCCAGCGAATCAGGAACTCCCGAAAGCGGTACGTCGACTGAAACAGATGGAGAAGGAATAGACCCAGCAGAGCAGGAACCGTCACCCGCGGTCAGTGAGGACGCTGAAGTCAATCCTCAGGCAGCTTGAGCACCCTAGCTTGTATACATGCGGAAAGACCCTATCAGTGCGGTGTTGGGACAGCCAAAAACTTTGTAATACAAAGCATGGCATGGAATCTCGGTAAACCCCTAGCGGAAGTGGCGGAACTGGCAGACGCACCAGCTTGAGGGGCTGGCGGTGGAAACACTGTGCGGGTTCGAATCCCGCCTTCCGCACCAGTGATACTTAGTAACACTTTATAAAAATTTCGATAGTGTTGGGAGCAAACTGGCCTGATTAAAACGGAACTAATTTTATTTACTTGGCATCTGGTGTGAAGTTTCGTATAAGAGCAAGTCATAATTCTGTGCGGATCTCAATCCTAGGTTTCAGTGCAGACAAGAAAGAGTTAAGAACCGTACGAGCACTGGTTGACAATGAGTACGATGTCTCTTGTCCGAAATATCACTATCGCCCTAGTATTAACAACAATAGTGGCTGCTGGCGCTGTTCTCAGCGGATGCAGACCAGGCTTCCTTGGCAACAGTGAAAATGAAACCAGTCTAGAAAACTCAACAAGTAACGACCTAATCATGGCTTGGGACGCAAGTCATGAACCCGCCTCCCTAGACGGACACATTGAGCCTTACCAGCCTGCCTGGCTAATTGATTCTTTTATTGCCGATCCACTCTTGGTCATCGGTCCAGACGGCGAGTTCCATCCAGCTCTCGCAACCAGCTGGTCCTCATCGTTAGCTGCCGATAAATGGACGTTTGTACTTCGTGACGACGTTAAATTTCAGGATGGAACGCCTTTTAATGCTAGTTCTGTTAAGTACAACATAGAAAGAATTCTCGATCCTAAAACTCAGTCCGCAGAAATGGCCGCACTCGTAGGGCCAGTTGAAAACATTGAGGTCGTAAACGATCACACGATCACTCTCCACTACAGTAGGCCCTGGGTCTCCGTACTAGAAGAATTCACACGTGTACCGATTTGGTCACCGACTGCAGCCGAAAAGTGGGGGGTGCAAGAATTCGACAGGTACTTAATAGGTGCTGGCCCATTCTTGCTTGAAGAATGGGTACCTAATGACCATGTAAAACTAAAAAAATGGGACGATTACGGTGGATGGAACGGGATCAGTAGGACCTCAGGACCAGCACGCCTCGACAGCGTCACTATTAATTTCATCGGTGAGAAAGCCGTCCTAGGTAATGTCGTGATGACAGGTGATGCCGATATCGCCATGAATCTACCATCCGACTACGTTAGTGACTACGAAAACGTCGAAGGCTTCAAATTAATTAAAACTTATCAGGCAGGTACTGGGCTTCAAATGGTCTTCAATACCAGAAAATCTCCGCTCAATATCCCAACATTTCGCCAAGCCTTACTCTACGGAACCGACCAAACAGCTATTAACGATCTCCTATACGATGGCCGATACCTCCCCTCTTATGGCCCACTAAACGTCACCCATCCTTGTCACTGGGATGGCAACAAACACGCATACCCCTACGATTTAGAAAAAGCAAAATCACTACTCGAAAAATCTGGCTACGATGACCGAGACGGCGATGGAATTAGAGAAGCCGAGGGCATCCAAGGTGTCCAAGACGGCACCCCGTTGTCCATTAAATGGACAGTCCTCCACCATGAGGAAATCGGTGAAGCAGTCCAGTCTCAATGGCTAAGACTTGGAATCAATCTTGTAGTTGAAAAAGTTCCTGGCCCTATACAGCTTGATTACGTCAATAATCGAAATTTCGATCTAATGTACGAACGTCACCGTAGTCGAGATGCGATCCTGTTAGACATGATGTGGAACTCAGCTAACGACGTCGTTGGTGGGTGGGCATGGACGGGATTTGTTAGTACAGAACTCGACTCTACTACTAGTAAGCTTCGTACACTGCCAAGCTACGAAGACAGATGTAACCTCGCCCATACCATACAACAAATCATTATGGATAATGCACTTATGCTTCCTACTCTTAGTGAACCGATGTTCTATGCAACGACCGATCGCGTAGCCGACTTCCAACTAACATCTGAAGGGTACCGATTTTTCCTCCACAACACATATCTACGCAACAATTAACTCTGGTGTTCAAAAGTCATATTCTTTCCAAGGTCTTCCGAAAATGAGATCAATTTAGTGCTGTCACGATATATCGCAGGTCGTCTCTTGCAGATGGTGCCAGTGCTCTTTCTTATTTCCTTAATCGTCTTCTCCATCATGCATATCATTCCTGGAGATCCGGTGCAGCTAATGTTAGCCGGAGCTGAAAGCGGTTCGGTCACCCCTGAACGTCAACAAGAACTTAGAGTGGCCATGGGCCTAGATGACCCACTCCACATACAGTATCTACGTTTTATTCGGGGTGCTGTCACAGGCGACCTCGGAACATCAGTGAGACTGCGCACACCTGTTCTCGAGCTCATCCTCGATCGTTTCAGTTCAACCTTAGCACTAAGTCTTGGGGGAATATTCTTTGCTGTCACCATCGGGATGACAACTGGGATTCTTGCTGCAATAAAACGGGGCTCATTACTCGACACAATCAGTATGGCTTTGGCCTATATCGGCGTCTCCCTTCCCGTATTTTGGCTAGGATTGTTGCTAATTCTCGTTTTTTCATTCTGGCTAGATTGGTTTCCACCGGCGGGACAACAGGGCATCCAGTCACTTGTACTTCCTAGCGTAACTTTGGGATTGGTTTCTGCCGGCATCATTAGCCGCCTAACTCGATCATCCTTGGTAGAGGTTCTTAGTGAGGATTACATCAGGACCGCCCGATCAAAAGGCCTCCCAGAACGTCTCATTTATATCCGCCACGCATTGCGTAACGCCTTGCTTCCCGTAATTACAATCCTTGGCTTGCAGTTCGGTGCGATGCTTTCTGGGGCTGTTGTCACCGAAACCGTCTTTAGTCGTCCTGGTCTTGGACGTCTCGTAGTAAGCGCTATCCTATGGAAGGACTATCCGCTAGCTCAAGGCATCATCTTATTTATGGCAACATCGTACGTTATCGTGAACCTGCTAGTTGACATTTGCTACACCTTGATAAATCCACGTATTGATTATTCATAAAGACAAGACAATGAACTCCTGGCGTAACTCTTTGATTAATGTCACCCCCAGTTTCACCATTGGTTTAACTGTTCTTGTTAGCTGGACCCTCCTCGCACTCTTCGCAGGCCAAGTGACTCCGCACGACCCGTTCGAAACTGTAAGTAGTGCACGTCAGCCACCTTCATTAGAATTCTGGTTTGGCACAGACAGACTCGGGCGTGATGTATTCACACGAGTTATTTTTGGAGCTAGAGTCTCACTGATGCTTGGTTTGATCAGTGTCCTAATAGGAGCTGTATTTGGATCAACGTTAGGTATCGTCTCAGGCTACTACAGAGGAATAGTCGATACAATAATCATGCGGTTCGTTGATTCCATGCTGGCCTTTCCCGGTATTATGCTTGCTCTTGTCGTTATTGCCGCACTTGGGCCAAGCATCAAAAATGTCATGATAGCAGTTGGCATCTCAACCGTACCTCTTTATGCACGTCTACTTCGCAGTACTGTACTTTCGATCAGAGAACAAACTTACATCTCTGCAGCCCGTGTACTTGGGGTCCGAAATATAAAAATCATGCTTCGTCACGTACTGCCGAATACAGTAGCTCCATTACTTGTGCTTTCCACATTGCAAATCGGTAACGCTATCTCAATAGGTGCCGGACTAAGTTTTCTCGGAATGGGTGCCCAACCACCAATAGCAGAATGGGGCTTAATGGCTGCTGTCGGTCGAACAGTCCTCGGAAGAGCTTGGTGGATTTCAACATTCCCAGGCTTAGCGATCCTTATGGTCGTAATGGCTTGCAACTTACTCGGAGACAGTCTCCGCACAACACTAGATCCCAAACTTCGTTCCCAATGAGAATTCCAAAGAATCTACTACAAATCAATAATAGCCCTATAATCAACAGAGTATAAAAATATGAGCAATCGTCCGGACAAGTTCGTCGGCATGCAAATTGGTCCCATTAGCTTCGTTGACGAAGGTGTCGAGCAAGTGCTCGACACATTACAAAATCAAATTGGCGTTAATGCATTACTTCTAGGAACTGTCAGTTGGCTCGGCCTCAAAATCGGCCGAAGTATCTCATCCGATATCGACGGTTGGCCCGATCATGGCGTGCCTGAAGTTAGTACAGTTGAAGGCGGTTCCTATCTAACTCCGAGACCTGAGTACTACAAAAACACATTCATCTCGAACTTTCGTGCGCCTGACAAGGAAATGCGAAATCGAGACATTCTCGACATGGTGATTCCGAGTGCGCACAAACGCGGCATGAAAGTAATTCCAGAACTCATGGAACCGCTCTTCAAATACGCCGGGCACGGATCTGGTAACACTGTACCAATCCCAAATCTCCCTCAATGCTTAGAAGTAGATCATCTAGGGCGCATCGGATCAGACCCTTGTCTCGAAAATCCTGCATACCGATATTGGTGGTACTCACTTATTGAAGATCATTGCCGAAATTATGAGATCGACGGTCTTATGTGGTGTAACGAGAGACGTAGTCCTCTCGATCACTTGATCTCTGGATCGGCTGCAACATGCTACTGCACGTACTGTGTGAGACGGTTACACGAGGCTGGCATTGACGTCGAAGCAACACGAAGAGCGTGCGCCGCGCTTTACACGTTTTTCCAACGGGCACGAGGAGGAGAAACATTCGTGGACGGTTCGCTGATCGAGTTCTTTCGCATCTTGTTAGAAAATCCTGAGGCGCTAATTTTTGAGCGTCACTGGATAAAACGTAACAAAGATTTAGATCGTGAGCTCTATGGCATTACAAAATGGTGTAATCCTGAGATTGAGTTTGGACTGAACGTATGGAACCGCAATCATCTCAATCCAATTCGAAAAGCACAGTGGCCATGGGCCGAAGTCATAGACTACGCTGATTGGGTGAAACCGATCACCTACCAGCACCAGACTGGACAAGTCTACGTGAACGAAATGAGTGATTTCTATAAAAGTTTTCTCCGTGATTACGAACCACAAATTCTTACACCCATCATGCACCAATTACTCGGTCTCAATGAACCTGGTTGGAACGAACTGATCGCCGAGGGTATGGGAGCAAAAAGCTACGTCGGAGGACAGTGTAAAGATACAGTGACAGCACTGAAAGGAAAGTTGCCCGTGTACATGGGCATCGGCGTTGACGCCCCTCGTGTAAAAACCGAACAAGCAAAGTGTACACCTGAAATTGTTTACCAGAGTGTCCTCGCCACCTATGAGTCAGGGGGATCTGGTGTCATCTTTTCGCCAAACTACGCAAGCATGAACCTGTCAAATCTTGAAGGTGCTTCGCGTGCGCTCAACGAGCTTGGCATGAAGTGAGCTGCTAAAATACAGGAGTTAGACATGCCCGAAGCCCCAGCCTGGAAATTTCAAAAAATTCTGCAAAGCCTCTCCTCCACGAAACCGATGTCGGTGATCTTAACCGGTCGTGTAATCAGTTGCGTAGATCGAGAGGTCATTGAGGACGGTTACGTACACATCCATGAGGGATCGATTACGGATGTCGGACCTCGTGCTAAACAACCATCGGTTACAAATAACGTCGAAGTACTTAATACGGACGGATCCATCCTTCCAGGCATTATCAATAGTCACGCCCATCTGGCCTGGGACGGCATTCACGATCTATCAACTCAAGCACTACACGACCGCCCTGAGATCAGTGCATACAAATGTGCCACTAATATGTTAGTCAGCCTTAGAGCCGGTATCACAACGGTTCGTGATCTTGGTATGAATCAAGCCAATATTTTCGCTAAGCAAGCAGTTGAACAAGGTATATTCTCAGGTCCACGCCTCATTATTTGTGGAGAAGCTATCGTTCAAACAGGTGGGCACACCTACTGGTGTTGCCGTGAGGCCACCGGTGCTGACGAGATGCGGCGTGCTGTACGTGAACAGATTAAGAACGGTGCTGATCTCATAAAAATTATGGCGTGTCACGACACTCTCGAATTCACAGATATTGAACTCGAAGCTGTTCTCGACGAAGCCCATAGACACAACCTCCCTGTCACAGCTCACGCGACCTACAATGATGCCATCGCACGGATGGCCTCTGCTGGTATTGACTGCGTGGAACATGGTGGGAGTATGACGGATGACACCATCGACCTTTTACTCTCTAAAGACATTCCGATAGTCACCACATTCTCCCCCTTAGTCATGCAGAGTCAGGCAGAAATTGCTAGAGAGTACAACATCCCAGAGTGGAAAATAACTGAACGTCAGGCCGCCATAGCAGATAAGTCTCGCTTCGACGGTCTCCTACGTGCTTCCAAGGCCGGTGTTCGTATCGTGTTTGGTACAGACGCCGGAAGTCCCGCTGTTCGACATAACGTAGTTGGGCCTGAACTTGAATTCATGGTTTCAATGGGGCTTCTTTCAGATAACTATGCTGCAATTTTAAGTGCAACGCGTGAGGCCGCTCGTGTAAACAGGCTCGACACGAAGGTCGGTACAATAGAAATAGGCAAAGAAGCAGACCTCACAGTTGTTGACGGTAATCCTATCGACAACTTGAATGCAATTTCACAAGTGAAAATGACATTCGTTAAAGGCGTACGACACGTGTAGTTATTGTGAAATCACAAAAATCAAATAGACAGATAATCACTTCATTTAAGGGTCTCTTTATTGACTAAGTCAATCACTACAGAAAGAAAATTTCTCGCCGAACGGGCAGTTAGTGTCAAAACGAGCATCCGTACTCGCATGCTCGAACTAGCCTCTACATTCGATGATGTGATACCGCTCGGCAGAGGAGATCCAGATTTTGACACCCCCCCAGTGATCGTCAATGCCGGGGTTACAGCACTCAAAGACGGGTTGCACCACTACACAGTACCGATCGGGATGCCAGAGTTGCGTACAGAGATCTGTAAAAAACTCAAAAGAGACAACCAACTTGACTATGCTCCCAATCAAATCATCGTATGTAACGGCTGCCAGGAAGCACTATTCATTTCCATAATGACTCTAGTAAATCCTGGGGATGAAGTCATACTTCAGGAACCGAGATTCAATTCATTCGATTATATGGTCAACCTGGCTGGTGGAACCGTCGTGAGTATACCCACTAGGGAAAGTGAAAATTTTTCCCTTCTGGCTAAAGACATCAGGCGAGTGATAACAGACAAAACGAAGCTTCTTGTCGTAGCTAATCCAAACAATCCCACCGGCTCACTCATTGAGCGAAGCGACATGCTTGAGATTGCCGAACTGGCCGTGGAAAGAGACATCGCAGTTTTATCCGACGAAATCTATGAAAAAATTATCTTCGATGAAGGCGAGCACTGTAGTTTGGCTCCTCTAGTAGGAATGTATGACCGGACCGTAACTATCAATGGCCTCTCTAAGTCCTACGCTATGACAGGTTGGAGGGTTGGTTACCTAGCTGCACCACTATGGTTCATGGAACCAGCTTCAGAAATCAAACACGCGATGAGCATCTGTACGGCTCCTGCGATGCAAAAAGCCGCGTTGGTCGCCTTGCAGGACGGTGAACACGACGTAGCCAGAATGACAAAAATTTATCAGCGAAGACGTAACTTAATTACGGTAGGCCTAGATCAAATGGGACTAACCTATGGCCATCCTGGTGGTGGAATGTATATTTATGCCAACGTTTCAAGCACCGGTGTCGACGCAGAAAATTTTTGTTACGAATTGCTAAAACAAGAACATGTTCTTGTTTTTCCAGGAACGCTCTTCGCAGATACCAACAATCAACACATCCGATTAACACTTTTATCACCAGAAAACATGATCAGTGAAGCCCTGGTTCGTTTAGCAAGATTCACAAAAAAACTCCGAGACAACAAAATTCCCTAATCACGCAACAGTCCCGTGGAAAACCAAGACCCCATTAAAGTTCTGCTAGTCGGTTTGGGAAACAGAGGAAAAATCTGGGCCAACGTCTGTACTCAAACTCCTGATGTAAAGTTGATTGGCCTTGTCGATACTGACATCACTCGAGCAGAATCTGTAACCACAAATCTAGAAAATCATGAGGTCCAAGCCTACACAGACCTTAGTAGCGCATTAAAAAGACTCTCACCTGAGGCAGTAATAGTCGTAACTCCGCCCGCCACACACCACAGCCTAGTTTGTACCGCACTAGAGGCTGGAAAACATGTCCTATGTGAGAAACCTCTGTCAGACGATATAAAAGAAGTCATTGATCTAGTAACACGCGCAGAGGCAAGTGATTTACAGTTGCTCGTCGGCATGAATTTTCGCTACCTTTCAACGTCTCAACGTATTCGAAATTACATGAAGAATGGGAACCTAGGCACACCAAGTTACGCGCACTTTAATTACGAACGCCAACGCGACGGAACACGAGCCGATCTCAACGACTATCCATTAACAATGCCCTACCCTATGCTCTTCGAGCAAAGCATCCATCACTTTGATCTATTGAGGTACTGCTACAAATCAGAAGTCAAAAACCTTGTCGCTGATTCGTGGAGACCGCCATGGAGTACATA
Organism: uncultured Vicinamibacterales bacterium; assembly: GCA_964594555.1. Classification (GTDB taxonomy): domain Bacteria; phylum Acidobacteriota; class Vicinamibacteria; order Vicinamibacterales; family CAZQMT01; genus CAZQMT01. Next base: position 12,601 of record CAZQMT010000023.1, on the reverse strand, counting down.
TCGCGGAGACTGCTGCGTATCAGTATTATTTCACTTCGAAAATGGAATGCGCGTAAATTACTTAGGGACGTGGACGGCTGGCTGGAATAAGATGGAGTTCCGCTGGCGTACAGATTTCTCCTCTGGTGTATTAATCCAACGATCACAGTTTGACGATCTTGTTAAGATTGAATTTCAATCAGAGTTAGGTTTATCAGGATCACGTTTCAAAACCGAAGAAGAAGCAGAATCCTTAACACGGGAACAACTAGCATCATGTGTACCGTTCAAGGACGACAGCAGACTGCTATTGATGGAGTTCGTGAGCGCTATCCATGGAAAGCAAGATCCAGTAACAACCGGCCGGGATCATCTGTATAGTCTATGCCTAGTACTAGCATGCATCGAATCGGCTACGACGCAGTCATGGGTTAATGTTCAAGCGTTTCAAAAAAGTCTTGGGATAAAGTGAACGCTATTGCGATCATGACCAACTTAGAACAGGAAAAATTCGAACTCAGTATTCTAGTATTTCTATAGATTTACTTTAAATATTCAGACCTTCAATGATTATTTATATCGTTGGAAAAATATTCGATGGCGAGCAAGTCCTTGATCCAGAAACATCTTGGGCAATACGTATTAAGGATGGACATATCGCAGCAATAGTCCGCCAGGCTGAGCTTGAAATAAAACCAGGTGAAAAAGTCATCGACTTTTCACACCTTTCGGCACTACCTGGACTTATTGACGCACATACACATCTTGTGCACGACGGAAAAGCTTCCGAGGACTGGAAACTACTTGGACTCTCGGAATCAGTATCTTTAGGAACCCTACGAGCACTTAGAAACTCACAAAAACACCTTGAATGGGGTGTCACAACGATTCGTGATCTTGGCGCCTGGGAAGGTATTGCCATTGCGGTTCGCACAACCATCGAACAAGGGCTCTTTCAAGGGCCACGACTGCTCGCTGCCGGTCGTGGTATTACAGCAAGCGGTGGCCACATGGATCCGCGTAGGTACAGGGCTGGCCTCTCCTCACCAGGGCTCAAGCCCGATCTAGGTAGTATCGGCATCGTAGCCGACTCACCGTACGAAGTACGCCGAGCCGTAAGAGAGCAACTTTCAGAATCAGCAGACTTGATCAAATTTAACGTCACATTGAGGTAACATGTGCGTGCAAAAGACGGTCAATGCAGCCCAGAAATGACCGAAGAAATGCTGACAGCTGTCTGTAACGAAGCACACCAAGCCCACCGCTTGGTGGCAGGACACTGTCACGGCGGTATTGGCGTGGACTGGGCCATTGAAGCTGGGGTTGACACGTTTGAGCACGGACGATTTCTAACAGACAAGCAATTGGGTGCACTCGCTGACAACAACCGTTCACTTGTGCCTACTCTGAGCCCAGAAGCCAGACGAAGCGAGTTATCAGAACCTCCTTCTGATCCAGCCCTTGCACGCTGGAGCGCCATCGCGACAGATGTCATGTACGACACGGTCTGTCGTGCCGCCAACCTTGGGGTTAACATCGTTGCCGGGACAGATGCTGGAATGCCGCATGTACGACATGGAACAATCGCCTATGAAATTAAACACTTGGGAATCGCAGGACTCTCTAACATCGACGCTCTTTGTACCGCAACATCAAATGCAGCAAAAGCGCTCGGCTTAGAAGATAAGATCGGGCGGCTCAAAACAGGTCACTTCGGTGACGTAATCTTCGTGGATGGAGATCCATGGGAAGACCTTGGAATTTTACTCAAACGTGACAACATAAAAAAAGTCCTCAGGTGCGGAGTGGACGTCACCCCACAATAACAAAATGGACTCAGATATTCTCCTGGAAGTCGAGGACCTCAGAACTAAGTTCACCACTCACAAAGGTACCGTCCATGCAGTGAATGGTATTAACTTTTCACTACGAACTGGAGAGACGCTGGCAATCGTCGGAGAAAGTGGCTGTGGGAAAACCGCAGCCATGCTGTCCATCCTTCGACTTCTTCCCCCAAAAACTACAACCACAAGAGCTAAAAAAATTCACTTCATGGGCCAAGATTTATTGGCCATTACCGACAAAGAAATTCGAAAGGTTCTTGGAACTAAAATCGGCGTCGTATTTCAAGACCCAATGTCATCTTTAAATCCAGCTATGACAATTGGCCGTCAAATCACAGAATCTCTAGAAGTACATCTGAAATTACCATTTAAAAAAGCTCAAAAGAAATCTGTCGAACTTCTATCCCTAGTCGGGATACCCAATCCAGAAGAACGGATAAACGACTACCCCCATCAGTTTTCTGGTGGTATGTGCCAGCGGGTCATGATCGCCACAGCATTGTCATGCTCCCCTCATCTACTGATTGCAGATGAACCTACAACTGCACTCGATGTAACGATTCAAGCACAGATTCTTGATTTAGTAACGCGGCTACGAAATTCACAAGGCATGTCTATGATTTGGATTACGCATGATCTTGGTGTCGTCGCCGAACTGGCAAACCGGGTGGCAGTAATGTACGGTGGTTATATCGTCGAAACCGGTGAAGTCGAGAAAATTTTTTCTTCACCGAAGCATCCCTATACGGTGGGTCTTTTAGAATCGATTCCAAATATTAACGAGAAACATTCTCATAAGCTCTTGACAATCCCTGGGCAACCACCAAACTTGATCACAAAAACAACCGGTTGTCCTTTCGCCGAACGCTGTAAGTACGTTTTTGATAAGTGTTATTCTGAAATTCCACCACTCGTGAATATTAAAGGAAACAGACAATTAGCATGCTGGTGGGACCTGGAAACCAATGAGGAGCGTACGGAGGTATAAGTGAAAACGCTCCTTGATATCGTCAATTTAAAAAAACACTACCCCGTGAAACGTGGTTTTTGGCAGCGTACGGTTGGCACTATCAAAGCAGTCGACGGTATCAGCCTGCAACTCAACCGTGGGGAAACCGTTGGACTCGTTGGAGAAAGTGGATGCGGTAAAACTACCGTAGCAAAAACCATAGTGCAGCTTTCAAAACCTACAGCTGGCCATATCGTATTCAATGGTCTTGACCTCAACAATCTTAGTACTAAAGAACTGGTCAAAATTCGTCCTCGGTTGCAGATGATTTTCCAGGATCCCTATGCATCTTTGAATCCAAGAATGAACACTGGTCGCATTATCAATGAACCTATGACTGAACATACTCTTATGAGTGGGGTTGAAAGAAAATCTCGAGTTGATGAATTGATGTCTATTGTTGGACTCGACAATGAACTTATTTCAAGATATCCACACGAACTTTCTGGAGGCCAGAGACAACGTATCGGAATTGCACGTGCAATAGTTCTTAATCCAGATCTGATCATTTGCGACGAACCAGTATCAGCACTTGACGTATCAATCCAGGCGCAAATCGTCAATCTATTGGAAGATATTCAAGACAAGTTTGGACTTACTTATCTATTTATTTCCCATGACCTTGGAATGATCAAGCATCTGTGCACTCGAGTTGCAGTCATGTACCTCGGCCAAATTGTGGAACTTGGGAACAAAGAGGATTTATATGAACATCCTCAACATCCATATACTAAAGCCCTCATCGCAGCAGCACCGCAGCTCCACCTTAGAACTAGACATTCCCGTGAACGGGTCTTACTATCTGGTGAGATTCCAAACCCGGAAGAACCTCCAACTGGCTGCCGCTTCCACACCCGCTGCCCATATGTGGAACCGCGCTGCCGAGAGCAACAACCCGAACTTCGAGAATTGGGTGAAGGGTACTATGTTTCCTGTCATCTCATTTAAATTTGACGTCTACTCTCTCCATTCGAGCGGGTAACACACGATAAGCTTCACGAACCAAGAGAAAAATCTTCCCTAAAGATGACTAAAAAAACAATCAGAAAAACCTCCTTAAATTCAAAGCTATCTCATGTAGATTCGACTGGGAAAGTTACGATGGTCGATGTAACGGATAAACCAGTTTCGACACGTGAGGCAATCGCTAAAGGACGCATCAATATCACTCCATCCGCTTTAAAAATTATTCGAAGCGGAAAAACAGCTAAAGGCAATCCTCTCCAGACAGCCCGATTAGCCGGCATTATGGCTGCCAAACGAACGGCGGAGCTTATTCCGCTCTGCCATCAACTCCTATTAACCTACGTTGACCTACAAATCCATTCCGATCAACTGGGTTATGAAATTGAAGCGTGCGTTCGTACAAACTCAGAAACCGGTGCCGAGATGGAAGCCCTGACTGCAGTTACAGTCGCCAGTTTGACTATCTATGACATGGTCAAGGCAATAGATCGAGATATGGAGATCGGACAGATAAGATTAGTCAAAAAACGTGGGGGCTCTTCCGGAGATTACAAAAAATCTGGTGCGTAGAAAATCTATCGGTAGAATTTTCGTATTTATTAGTGGCCTGTGAAAAAATCCGAGACCGCATTACTCAAGGTTTCGCTGTCTTACGCACAGACTTCGATGGGATAAGCACAACGACGCCAGCCAGACATATGTTGTTCAAGTAACAGTACGTCAGAAAAACCAGCCCGTCGAAGTGCTACTCTCGCCAGTACTGCGCGCGGCCCATAAGCACAATAAACGATTACCGAGCGGTCTCGTACAGACAAAAAACTTTTTGCTTTCCAGAACGCTGTAAAAAACGGCACATGAACTGCACCTGGTAAATGTCCTTTAATGAATTCTCGGCCTGAGCGAACATCGAAGACAGGTGGAGCTTTACCTGAATTGATTAAAGACAAAAGAGCAGCGCCTGTAATGGTGCCCGAAGAACTGGTTCTGCCTTGAACAGATTTCATCGGCTAATCCAACTAACTATAAGTGGAACAAAAATCAATGCAACAACGTTCATCAACTTGATGAGAATATTAAGACTCGGACCAGACGTATCTTTAAAAGGATCTCCAACTGTGTCTCCAATCACTGCAGCTGCATGCGGAGCGGCACCCCTCCCCTTATAATTCCCTTCCTCAATATACTTCTTGGCATTGTCCCACGCCCCACCGGCGTTAGCCATCATTAGAGCGAGTACTACCCCAACAGTCAACGCACCGAGTAATAGTCCAGAAAGACCGGATACACCTAAAAAATAACCGGTAACGATCGGAGCAAAAACTGCAAGCAGTCCAGGTGCAACCATTTGCCGAAGAGCCGATCTCGTGGAAATAGCTATACAGCTCTCATAGTCTGGCGGCACTGAACCCTCCAAAATTCGAGGATCAGCATTAAATTGGCGACGTACTTCTTCAATCATAGTCGTTGCCGAACGTCCCACAGCATCCATCGTGAGTGCTGAAAATACCATGGGTAAAACACCACCGAGCAGTAAGCCTACGAGGATATTTGGATTGTCTAAATTGTAGCTCAATTGACGTTCTGAAAATTCCGCCACTCCACCGGCCTGTAAAACAGCTTCGTCAGTGACGCGACGAAACGCACTAAAAAGTGCAAGAGCAGTAAGAGCTGCCGAACCGATAGCGAAGCCCTTACCAACAGCTGCAGTAGTATTCCCAACGGCATCTAGCGCATCAGTACGACGTCTGACTTCTGGACCAAGCTTACACATTTCAGCAATCGCTCCAGCATTATCAGCAACGGGGCCATACGCATCCACACCAAGACTAATACCAAGAGTGGAAAGCATACCGACAGAAGCGATAGCAATCCCGTAGAGACCAGCCCACTCGTAACTCAGATAGATAGCGAAACAGATCAGGACAATGGGTGCAGCACAAGACGCCATGCCAGTGGCTAGTCCAGAAATGATATTTGTTGCTGGTCCAGTCAATGACTGCTTCACAATACGCTGAACTGGAGCCTCATCTTTTGAAGTGTAGTACTCAGTGAACTTGCCTATTCCAATACCAACAGCGAGACCTAAAAATACGCTCCAAAGTACTGGCGACGGAATATCCATAACCGTCACGAGGCCATACGCACCAACGACGACCACGGCAGACGCAACAAGGAGTCCCTTAAACAGAGCCCCATGAACTTGACTTTCCTTTTTCGCCTTTACAGAAACGATACCAATAATCGATGCCAAAATTCCCATTCCAGCAAGCATCACGGGAAACAGTACGATAGATCGCTGGAGTGTCTGAAAATCGTTAACTTCGGTACCCCACAAACTGGCAGCCTGAGAAGCCGTAACAGCCCAACCAAGCGCTATCGACGCAATAATACCTCCGACAAATGATTCGAACAGATCGGCCCCCATACCAGCAACGTCACCTACGTTATCGCCAACACTGTCTGCGATAGTAGCTGGGTTACGAGGATCATCTTCTGGAATCCCTGCTTCGATTTTCCCAGACAGATCGCCAGCCACGTCTGCAGCTTTGGTGAAAATTCCTCCACCAACACGAGCAAATAAAGCGATCGAAGAAGCCCCCAATGAAAACCCGAAGAGGTAATCTGATGCCATTAACCCAGAATCCTCAAGACCACCAAACGCAACATACAAGACGGTAATACCAAGGGTACCAAGTGCAACAACCCACAATCCCATGACAGAGCCACTTGAAAACGCTACACGTAAAGCACCAGCCAATTCATCCCTGGCAGCATGTGTTGTCCGAACAGAAGCTGCAGTAGCAGTCCTCATACCTATCCAACCTGCTGCACCGGAAGAAACTGCCCCTAACAAAAAACTCACGCCCATTCTCAAACCACCGGCCGGTAAGAAGGCGACAAGTCCAATAAACATGAACAAAACGAATCCAGCAAGAATCGAATATTCGATTCGAAGGAAAGCCATCGCACCTTTTCTTATTTGTTCAGCGACACGCTGCATCGCCTCGGTACCAGCCTCGGCCCGGCTCAGCCTCAACATAAGAAACAAGGCGCATACCACAGCTAGGATTGGACCCCCGATACCAAAAACGAAAAATAGTGACGTTGTCATTCCTCAAAAACCTTTGCTATCGAATCAGTGAAGTCTTCGAAACATTTAGACTCACTTCTGTTCAGAAAAAACGTCGGTCAACGTAAACTCTGGATAATGATCTACACACAATGTTCACGCACTCGTAGAGCCGGATACACATACATCAGTGGCCAACAAAAATCTCACAGCCACGTCTACCTTGCGACGCAACTGCTAAAATCAGTTCTCGGTTGATTCGGTTATTTCTTTGGAAAACTTCAGAGATTGACTTAAATCGAGAAGGAACGATGTAGATACATGTTAAGTGCCCACTCCGGCACCTCGTGGACGAAGGGAACGTCACAACAGCTCTACCGACACCAAACATGTGGCGGCCTCCTTTACTAACACGAAGACCACCTAACGACCACGCACAATGAACACCAAACTTCCGATAGTCCTACAAAAAAACTCAGCGCCTGATTTACTTATCAAGCTCCTCCCACGCCTAACAGCATACTCGATTTAGCTGCTGGTCGTACAGAATGTGTAGCCTCCCACACTAGACATTCCACTACTCCGCCTGTGACTATCCATTTATGGGCCCCGTGGCTTTGTAGCTCATCCACTAGTTCCTTGCAGCCCAATTGTGATACACAATAGTAGCACCTCAGGATTACATATTCCCGGTACGAATTGGTAACAATATTAATGAATGGAGCGGCACGAAAGCCATGACAACCCGTCTCGGTTCAGACCTGCTACTCAAGACCGACCGCATAACAGGCAAACGCGTCGGGGTCGTGGCAAATCCAGCATCACTGGACGCATCATTCCAACATATCGCCGATAAAATACACGATCAACATGGGACGACCTTAGTCGCACTCTTCGGCCCACAACATGGCTTCAACTCGGACGTTCAAGACAACATGATCGAAACCGATCATGCCGTAGATCAGGCCCGAGGGGTTCCAATATTCTCCCTCTATAGCGACACCAGGAAGCCACTCAAAAACATGCTCGGCAACCTCGATCTTTTGGTCATAGACCTTCAGGATGTTGGCACACGTGTCTATACCTATGTCTACACGATGGCGAATTGCCTCAGGGCTTGTCGAGATTCAGGACTACCAGTTATTGTCTGCGACCGACCAAATCCAATCGGTGGTGTCGCAGTCGAAGGTCCTCTCTTGGACCAAACGCACACTTCGTTCGTCGGACAATTTCCAATACCCATGCGTCACGGCATGACAATCGGAGAACTTGCTTTACTTTTCAACGAACACTTTGACATCGGTGCACAGCTCGAAGTAATACCGATGGAACATTGGCAACGATCCATGTACCACGATGCGACCGGATTACCGTGGATAATGCCCTCACCGAATATACCAACGCTAGACACAGCTATCGTTTATCCAGGGGCCGTACTGTTTGAAGGAACGGTTCTGTCAGAAGGGAGAGGAACAACTCGACCGTTCGAGATCTTAGGTGCACCGTGGATTTCAGCAGAACGCTGTGCGGAACGTGCTAACAGTGCCAACCTTCCTGGAGTATATTTTCGACCTCTAACATTTGTTCCAACTTTCCATAAACATCAGAACAACATGTGTGGAGGCTGCCAAATGCATATTACCGACCGTAAAAAATTTCGCGCTGTCGAGTCAGCCGTGAATCTCATGACCGTATTCCGACAAGAGTCAACAAGCGACTTCGTATGGCGTCAGCCCCCTTATGAATACGAGCGTACAAAAACCCCTATTGATATCTTGGCCGGCTCTGCATTGCTTCGCTCACAAATCGAAGCCAATATCTCAACACATGAAATTGCCAAAAGCTGGAAGCCTCCTGTTGAAAATTTCTTGCAGATCAGAGATAGGTACCTTTTATACTGAGTTCAAACTACTATTTTAATTAAGAGAACTAATTTATCTATTGAAGCTCACAAACTTTGACTACCTCCACTGCTGACTCTATTATGTAGTTCTCAGTTCGTTTCGTAACCTCTTCAATATGCATATAAAACTTTATGCGACGAATCACCCCTGGGCTTATGTCACTTAAAGAATGGCTTCAGGCTTCTCGAATGGACATAGAACGGCGCGGCCTGGTAGCTGTTGTACCATTACTTGAAGCACTCGTTATAGCTACCGAGAAGTTACGTGAGGCCGATTGGAACGATGACGCCAGCGGCAATGTACCAGAAAAGTTCAATCGCTCCCTACAAAATACTGATCGATCTTAGCGCCAATACTCATGTAAAACGATCGACTAGAAGTCTAATATTTTTGACTCACAACAAACTAAGCATCCTGCCAGTGCATAACATCCGAACGATCACGTCAGTAGCTAAAAGAGTAAAAGCAGGAGACATTACCTCGGTGGAACTTACCGAGGAATGCCTGGAGAGAATTACTCACGATCAGTCAATAATTAACGCCTTCATCACAATCACCGCTGAACGTGCACGCGAAGAAGCACGTCAAGCAGACCTGGAAATCGCATCGGGACACTACCGTGGACCTCTTCACGGCATACCAATTTCGCTAAAGGATTTGATTGACGTACGCGGTCTTCCCACTACGGCAGCATCTTTGGTACGCCAAGGACATGTCGCAAAAACCGATGCCGAAATTGTCAGCGCACTTCGCCAAGCCGGGGTAATTCTAGTCGGCAAGTGCAACCTGCACGAATTCGCGTTTGGTACTACATCAGAGGACTCGGCATTCGGACCGACAAAAAATCCACACGACACATCCCGATCACCAGGAGGATCAAGTGGAGGTTCAGCAGCAGCTGTTGCAGCGGGTATGTGTCTAGCCTCGATCGGCACAGACACTGGCGGATCGATTAGAATTCCGGCTGCCGCCTGTGGAATCGTTGGTTTAAAACCCACGTTTGGTGAACTCTCTTGTCATGGGGTGGTGCCGCTGGGACGAACACTCGATCATGTAGGACCGCTAGCACGTTGTGTCAACGATGCCTGGTTACTCTACTCAGCCATGGCAAGCGGGACATCACAAATACCGCCGGCCACAGTTCATCAAACTAAACCGATCCGCCTCGGTCTTCTTAGAAAATATTTTATGGATCAATTGGAACATGATGTTCAAGCATCATTCGAAAAATCCGTCAAAAAACTTCAGGGGGCGGGTACTGTTATCGAAGAAGTATCGTTACCCCATGCCAGCGACATTTCACCTATTTATCTTCACACCGTTCTACCCGAAGCTGCCGCCTATCATGCTCGGACGCTCGAAACACGTCCTGAGGCCTACACACCAGCCATTCGTGAACGACTTGAAATGGGGCGCTATATTCTCGGTGAAGACTACATCAAAGCTATGAAAGGCCGAGAGACGCTTCGAGCAGAGGTGGACACAGCCCTACGTGGACGCCATGGACTCATTCTACCTACACTCCCAATACCAGCACCACCACTTGGTCTTGAAACAATTCAAGTCGAGGGTGTTACAGACTCAGTAAGGAGCCTTACGCTACGACTTTCTCAACTATTCAATCTGACAGGACATCCGGCTATTTCTCTACCAATCGACTCAACACCATCTGGGTTGCCCTGCGGTTTGCAATTAGTTGGCGGATATAACCGGACAAACGATCTGCTCGCGCTCTCTCTTAGTTGCGAGAAAATTCTCTCTAGTGCTGCCATGCACGCCTAACGGTAGAGCTCTCATAAACTATGCTGGCTCGAGTTTTCCACGCCTGGGAGCATCGTCTCGTATCTGTATCAAAAGACCGTGTCGTAAGACCTTTTGAATGGGGACAAGAATGGATTCCCTCAGGCAATCAACACACAAAAACTTCACCACAAGATGCCATCGAGGCTTGGAGTTCTCGAGCACTTGAAGATTCATCTCGATTTTTCGGATTCGTGGCAACGACGGACTATTCTCTAGATGATGGCGAACACTTGACCTTCCCAAGTGCGATTAAGACGCCTCACCCAGAAAACAATCTCGTACACGCACGCTACTTCCCAGCAGCACCACCTCTGAATCACTCCGGAAAAACATCCCGCGCTGTCATCGTACTACCCCAATGGAACGCAGATCCCGATGGGCACGTGGGTTTATGTCGTTTGCTCTCACGGTTCGGGATGAGCGCACTACGACTGAGCCTCCCCTATCACGATGAACGCATGCCACCTGAACTTACCAGAGCAGACTACATCGTTAGCTCTAACGTAGCCCGAACACTTCAGGTCTGTCGACAAGCAGTAATCGACACACGCCTCGCGGCCGCCTGGCTACATAAATGTGGCTATACTAAAATCGGTATTCTCGGTACCAGCCTAGGCTCTTGTCTCGCCCTACTAACAGCAGCGCACGAACCATTAATTCAAACCATGGCCCTCAATCATATCTCGCCTTACTTCGCAGACGTTGTCTGGAAGGGACTATCTACCGCACACATTCAAAAAAGTTTCGAGGGGCAGATCGAACTTGATGTGCTTCGACGTCTTTGGATGCCTATTAGTCCGGCAAGTTATTTGGATAGGATTAAAAATAAACGCATTCTACTCGTCTACGCAAAGTATGACTTAACATTTCCGGTAGAATTGTCACAACAATTAATTTGTGAGTTTAATCAAAGAAAAATTCCACACAAAGTAGGCATACTGCCCTGTGGCCATTACAGCACTGGCGTGGCGCCATTTAAATGGCTCGATGCGTGGTTCTTAATCCGTTTCCTCGCAAAAAATTTATAGGATTCGTGTTTAATCTCTCGGCTACTTAGGCAACATATTTCAAATTCTTAGTTTTTTAGCAAACAACGGCCACTTCGGTCCCAAGTGTAAGCGAATCCAGTGATGGACCTATCACATCACGATCTCCAACTACAACAGTCAGTAGTCGATCTACATCTAGGTACTTTCGCGCTACCCTTGTAACACCATCAACATCGACCCTTGATACACGTAGGGGAAATTCCATTAACTCATCCTGAGATAATCCGTAAGCTGCAAGCTCACCAAGTGCATTAGCTACTTGCTCTGCTGTTTGGAATTTCCTCGAATAACCATTCGTTAACGCAGCTTTGGCAACAGTCAGCTCTACTTCAGTAACAGGATACTCTTCACAGATCTTCTGAAATTCAATGAGCACCTCCCGGATCGCATCAACAGTCACAGAAGTTTTCACGCTAGTTCCCATGACAAACGGACCCAGACCTCGACGAAAATCGAACGAAGTGCTAGCACCATAGGTGTAGCCCTTTTCTTCACGAAGATTGAGCATAATACGGCTGGTAAATTGTCCTCCAAGGACCATGTTGAAAACCTGCATAGTATGATAATCAGAATTCTTTCGCGAGGAAGCAGGTAGCCCCATCCTGAGAACAGACTGCGCCGAAGACTTCCTGTGCACGATTGCCAATCGTCTTGAAACAGCTGGAAAAGCCAAAGCATCATCGGGATCACGTATGAATGCACCTGAAGTGAGATAATCCTCAGATTGCCAGTCAGAAAAAGACTCTCGAGCGGCCCTCACGAGGTCATCGTGCGACGCATCCCCAACCACTATCAGAGTCGCTCCATCTGGCTTATATGCCATCCGAAAGAAAGAAGCCAACTCTGTCAACTTAAGTTCCTTTAACGATTCTTCGGTGCCGATCGGCTGATGCCCATAGGGGTGTCCTTCACCATACACAAGACTCATAAAAACCCTATTAGCAATTGCATACGCTAAAAATAAAAATGGGAAAGAA
>CAZQMT010000022.1:12908-22878 GCA_964594555.1 uncultured Vicinamibacterales bacterium | reverse complement strand
TTGGTTCTGGATAGACGTATGTGTTGGTCGGAGCCGAAAAATTGTTCGCGACAGTGCTCTTCTATTTCTCAGGGAATATCTTTTTTGGAGCTGTGTTCTATTTTAGGGCGCACCTTGAAGGTGCGCCCTTTTTTCATTACCCCTGATGTGACTGGAAAGTTTCAGGGTCGAATGCATCCACTCGTATGGCTTCGTTTCTAGCGTCGTCGGCGTCGAGTATGAGTTGTCGTTCTTCGAGAGTGATGATGCCGGCCTCAATAGCTCTTTCGAGCTGCTCGTTGCCAGGAGCTTTGTCGAGTTGTCCTCGTCGAATGGCGTCTCTAATTTTTGTTTCAACGGCTAAGGCCGCGACTGCATGATCGAGTGCGGCTTCGAGATGACCAAGACCTGGTTCGTCTGGTTTTGGTACATAGATGTCAGCAGTGAGGTTAAGTCGTGCGTCACGGTCTTCAAGTAATCCCCGTGCAACTGCCGATCCGAGAGCGTCACTTGGAGGACGGTAGCGTGGTCCAAGGGGGAAAATAAGTGGACGTAAAAGCCAGGCGGCTGGTCGATTGGGGAGGTTGTCTATTACACCTAAAAGTGCAGTTTGGATTTCGTGTAATGCGTGCGCACATGAAAATTCAACAAAAGGTAAATCTCGTGATTTTTGACCTTCGTCGACAAAGCGTTTGAGTGAAGCTGATGCAAGATACATCCAAGCGAGAGCATCTGCGAGTCGACCGGTAATCTTTTCGCGTCGTTTTAGTTTTGCTCCGAGAGTGCCCATCGCGACATCGGACATAAGGGCGAATGCGGAACTCATTCGTGTGAGGTGCTTGAAAAGGTGACTAGTCGGTTTTCCCATCGGAGATCGGGCGAGAAGTCCATTTGTTATTCCGAGTAGTACGCTTCGCACAGCATTACTAACGACGTGCCCAACATGGCCGAAAAAGGCAAGGTCGAACTTAGCGGCATCATTTTCTGCCGCGGCTTGCATTTCTTCCTGCACGTAGGGGTGGCAACGGATCGCCCCCTGACCGTAGATGATCATAGAGCGTGTCAATATGTTCGCTCCTTCGACTGTGATGCCGACTGGTACCGCCTGATATGCATGGGCGAGCACGTTTCGTGGTCCAAGACAGATGGCCGCACCAGCTCTGATATCCATGGCGTCGTTGATAACTCTTCGCATCGCCTCAGTTAGATACGCTTTCACGATGGCTGAGGCTACTACGGGACGCTCGCCGTCGTCGACGGCACCAGCGGTCAACTTACGCGCGGCATCCATTACGTAAGTCAGGCTGCCGATACGTGCCAGAGGCTCCTCGATACCCTCGAATCGTCCTATGGGTGTGTCGAATTGCTCTCGAATTGTTGCATAAGCACCAACCACGCGTGTTGCTAGTTCAGCCGACGCCACTGAGAGAGCTGGAAGTGATATGGATCGACCGGCGGCGAGGCTTTCCATAAGCATCCGCCAGCCTTCACCAGCCATGGGTTCTCCTCCGATAATGAAGTCGAGCGGTACAAATACGTCGCGTCCCCAATTCGGACCGTTTTGAAAAGGTACTCCCATAGGGTCGTGCCGCGCACCGATTTCTATCCCTGGGAGATCTGAAGGAATGAGCGCGCACGTTATCCCGCGGTCTTCTTTACCGCCGAGCAGGCCATCAGGATCCCGTAGACGAAATGCCAATCCAATCACTGTAGCGATAGGACCAAGGGTGATGTAGCGTTTTCGCCAGTTGAGCCGCATGCCGAGCACTTCTTGGCCAGCATAAGTGCCACGACAAACAATGCCCTCGCTTTGTGTGGCAGCTGCATCGCTTCCGGATTCTGGACCTGTGAGAGCGAAGCAGGGTAGTTCCTCACCGCTTGCTAGACGAGGGAGGTAGTGTAGCTTTTGTTCTCTCGTGCCATAGTGCAGGAGTAATTCCGCTGGACCTAGTGAATTGGGCACCATGATGGTTACTCCGGCTGTAACGCTCCGGCTGGCGACTTTAACTACAATTGCTGAGTGGGCGGCTGCTGAGAAGCCAAGGCCGCCGTACTCTTCTGGAATAATCATTCCAAAGAATCGATGGCGTTTCATGAATTCCCATGTCTTTGGCGTCAGATCTCCGTGCCGGATTACTTCCCATTCGTTAACCATGCTGCACAGTTCTTCTACGGGGCCATCAAGGAATGCTTGTTCCTTAGAGGATAGAGTGCGGGGTTTGAAGGCGAGCAGCTTCTCCCAGTCTGGCTTGCCTGAGAATAAATCACGGTCCCACCAAACGGTTCCAGCGTCGAGTGCGATACGTTCTGTTCGACCTATGCGAGGCAATATTGGTTTGATTGCTCGAAGAGCCCACATGCTTATGAAGATGCGGCGGAGGGGTTTAAGGCCGAACACGACGGTAGCGATTATAAAAATCCCAACTACAAAAGAAAAACGCGTGCCACTTTGAAGCTCGGCAGCTGTTTTCGTCCAAGGTTGTGTCGCTGTCCACACGATGAGACCGGCCGCCCCAGGTAAGACCCAAGCCCAGTAGGTTCGTCCGTGGTACAACAGAGTTAGAGCTAGGGCAGAGAGTGTAACGAATGCGAGGATTAAAGACATTGTCGTTTAAGTTTTAGTCACCTGAGTAAATTTATGATTTATGGTCTAGTGGTATACGTTACCGATGTTTTTCGAGTTCGCGATCTCGTAGTTCACGACGCAAGACTTTCAAGACGGTACTTTTTGGAAGTTCGTCCAGGAATTCGATAAGTCTTGGGATTTTGTAAGGAGCAAGCTGCTCACGTGAATATGCGATGAGTTCAGTAGGGGTAATCGTACGGCCCTCAGCGAGCACGATAAACGATTTTACATTCTCACCCCGGCGTTCGTCAGGTATTCCGATCGTGGCTGATTCTTGGACAGCGGGATGTGCCATGAGGACTGCATCAACCTCATCGGGGTAGACGTTATATCCTCCTGCAATGATGAGGTCTTTTTTTCGTCCTGCAATGAATGTGTAGCCATCGTTGTCTGTAAATGCGATGTCACCAGTATGGAGCCATCCGTCTTTGAGTACATCAGCCGTTTCTTCGGGACGGCCCCAGTAGCCCTGCATTACTTGTGGGCCGGCGATTAGAAGTTCTCCTTCTTGGTTTGATGGAAGAGTGATGGAGCTATCCTCGAGGCCAACGATTTTTTGATCGGTGTTAGGCATTGGGATCCCGATACTTCCAATTTTACGCTGGCCTCCGAGTGGGTTGCAGTGGGTGACAGGTGAGGTTTCCGTAAGGCCGAAGCCTTCGGCGATGCTACTGCCCGTCAGTTTCTCGAATTTTTCCATCACGTCCGTTGGTAGTGGTGCGCTTCCAGAAAAACAAGATTTCACACTCGTTAAATCGAATTGGTCGATATTACGGCTATTGTTAATTGCGTTGAACATAGCGGGCACACCGGGAAAGAGTGTCACGCGGTGTTTTGAAATATTTTTCATCATTTCTTCGATGTCTCGAGGATTGGGCATTAGTACCATGGCGGCTGCTTCCTTGACACTAAAGTTCATGGCGACGTTCATACCAAAAACGTGAAAGAACGGTAATGCGGCCAGCATCACCTCGTGACCAGGTTCTGGCACAGTAAACCACGCGCTAACTTGTTGGACGTTATACGAGAGATTTCGATGAGTGAGGATAGCGGCCTTGGCAACACCTGTAGTGCCACCCGTATATTGTAAAACCGCTGTGTCGTCCATGCCGATTGTTGTGTCCGGTGTATCCGTCATGGATGTTGAGCGAATGAGCGCTTTCATGAAATGCACGCCCTCACCTGGACTTACTCGTGCTGCTAGAGGTGGGTTCATGCGCCTGAGTTTGAATGGTGCTAGTAAGTTGAGCGGGAACCGTAAATATTCTGAGATCGACGCGATAACATAGTGATCAATTCCCAAGCGGTCTCGAAGGTTTTTGAGCCTAGATTCGTAAAGAAAATCCATCACGATAGCTACGGAGCATCCAGCATCCTTCCACTGGTGCTCGATTTCGCGTTCTGTGTAAAGCGGATTGGTCATCACGACTTGAGCGCCAAGAGACAAGATCGCGTAATAGGCGATGACTGTTTGTGGAAGATTGGGAAGTTGAATGGCAACTTTTGAGTTCGGTTTCACCCCAAGGCCAGCAAGAGCGATTGCCATACGGTCAACTTCGCTTTTGAGCTCGCGATACGTTAGATGGCAATTTCTGAAAATAATTGCAGTGGAATCTCCGTGTTGGCTGGCTGCCCGATTGAGGAAGTCGGGAAGAGTTCGATCTTCAAAATCAACGAAGCTTTCGACTCCTTCTACATAGAATTTGTGCCAAACGCGTTCATGCATTCTTTCCCTCCCCGCATTTTGTGCCGAAGTTCTGATTTTTACGCGCTACCCTAGTGTTTTACGACATTGAGACGAAACAAGAAAATTGAGTGGCTAGTTCATGTAACTTAGGAGGCATAAAACCTTCGTCCTGTGCTAGCCATTTCAGTGAGTAGTTCACATGGTGCGAATCTTTTCCCGACAGCGGATTCAAGGTGTTCTAGTTCTTGCACGACGCTTCCCACTCCGAGATCATCAATATATCGAAATGGGCCACCAAGAAATGGGGGGAAGCCAAATCCAAAGATGGATCCAAGATCTGCATGCGCTGGCTCTGAAAGAACATCTTCGGAAAATGCACGTGCGGCTTCATTAAGGAGGCTGAGTACAAGACGTCGTTCGATGTTGTTGGGACCGTTATTAAGTGGTTTTAAGGTTTTTGGCAGATTGAGCGTTTTTCGGTTGACGGCTGATTTCTTCCCAGAAGTATATTCATAGAATCCGCTTCCAGACTTTCGACCGAGCTTCCCCATTTTAATTAGATGGGACAATGTTGGGGCTGGGGCCAGTCGTTCGCCAAAGGCTTGATCTAGAACAGCGGAAGCTTTTTCGGCGATATCTAAGCCGATTTCATCGAGGAGCGTAAGAGGTCCAACGGGGAACCCGAACGCTATCATGGCCTTGTCGACTTTATCGATCGAAGTGCCTTCTTGGAGGAGCCAGTTGGCCTCGTTTAAGTAAGGCGCAAGGATACGATTCACCCAAAATCCTGGTGAATCTTTAACTACAATCACTGTCTTACCAAGACGATTAGCGAAATTAACAGCGGCAACCGTTACGTGGTCAGCTGTTGCTTGGCCTCTAATGATTTCAACTAAGGGCATTTTTTCGACTGGGGAGAAAAAATGTATTCCTAGTATGCGTTCTGGGTGCATGGCCCCTGCCTGGAGGGATGAAATAGGTATGGTTGATGTGTTTGAAGCCAGGATACAAGTTTTGCTTACTGTCTGTTCGAGTTTGCTAATTACGTTTTTCTTGACACCAAGATCTTCGAAAACTGCTTCAATAATAAGGTCGCGAGAATGGAATCCAGAGTCGTTAGCGGTTCCAGAAAGTAAAGCTAAACGTCGTCTATGTTCGTAGAGGTCGATTCGTCTCCGCCTCAGGCTTCGATTGATTACGTTGCGTGCATTACCAAGGCCTTTAGCTACCTGGGATATTTCGGTGTCTTGTAGCCGGACGTCAGTGCCAGCGCGCAAGGCTGCCACGCCTGCGATGCTCGAGCCCATGAACCCCGCACCTACTACGCCCAGTCGGTCGATGTTGTTAGAGGTGGCTTTGCTGCTATTAAGGTTGACTCTTTTTTTAATTGTCGTCGTTGAAAAAAACAATTGCACAAGCTTTCTTGAGACATTCCCAATTAACAATTCGGCGAAAAAAGAGGCCTCACGTTTTAGACCCGTAGCCATGCCTTTAACGAGTCCCGTTTTGATTGCATTGAGTGCAGCGAGAGGTGCAGGGTAGTGTCCTCTGGTACGCTTGAGTATTTGGCGCTTGGCTTGGTAATAGACGAGTCGACGCCCGAACGGATTGCGATCTAAGAGGTAAGCGGTCGTTCCCGTTGGACTACGGCGACTGGGGCGCCAACCGTCGGCCAAGCGTTGTGCGGCATTGGTTGCTGTTGTTCGAAGGATAGGAGCTGGTACGAGTTCGTCGACAAGTCCGAGGCGTTTTGCCTGCTTCGCTCTGATTTTTCGACCACTAAGGATAATGTCAAGAGCTGCGCGGGTTCCGATTAGGCGCGGCAATCGTTGGCAGCCGCCAGCCGCCGGAATTAATCCGAGTTGTACTTCTGGTAAGCCTAGAGAGGTAATGGATGAATTGGTGGCGACTCTGTAATGAGATGCCAGGGCCATCTCTAAGCCTCCGCCTAAACAATTGCCGTGAATTCCCATGACGATCGGTTTTGGAAAGTTTGCGATTGAATTCATAATCGCTTGTGCATGTTCCACTAAGTGCACTGCTGCTTCTTCTGATTCGAGCTGCATGAATTCCTTGATGTCGGCTCCGGCGATAAATGAGTCTTTCTTGCCTGAGAGCAACGTGATCGCAGAGATGTTTTGATCAGAGGAAAGTTTGTCGAGCAGCGCGCACAGTTCTCCTGCCACACCCGTCGATAGGGTGTTAACCCGTGCTCCTGGCACGTCGAAGGTTATTACGGCGATTTTGCCGGTAACATCGTTTTCTAGAGTAAAAGATTTCTTTGAGGACGTCATGAATGTTCGAGCACCATCGCAAAACCGAGACCGCCCTGGGCACACACTGAAACCAGTCCGAACTGGACTTCTCGCCGCTGCATTTCATTGGCAAGTGTTGTCACGATGCGTCCCCCGGTCGCGCCGAATGGATGGCCGATGGCTATAGAGCCTCCCATTACGTTCAAGATCTCTCGGTTGACTGTCCAGCCATGTTGTTGCTCAAATCCTTGAATATTTGAAAGTACTTGTGCGGAGAATGCTTCATGCATTTCGACTAGGCCAAGATCGCACCATTCAATTCCGGCGCGTTTGAGAGCTAGTGGAACGGCAGAGACTGGTCCCATAAGAAGCTGTTGGGCTGGGTCTACGGCAGTTAGTGCATAAGATCTGACACTGGCTAAGGGGGTTAAACCCCGAGTTCGTGCTGTTTTTTCTTCCACAAGAAGAACTGCAGAGGCTCCATCGGTTAACGGTGAGGAGTTAGCCGCAGTAACTGTGCCGTAGTGTCGATCGAAGACTGGACGAAGCTTAGCCATCTGCTCTACGCTCGTTTCGGATCGGATGCCATTGTCTTGAAGAATCATTTGGTTTCCGATGGGAAATGGCGCGATCTCAGCTAGAAGGCGACCGTCTTCGTTGCCTGTGTGTGCTAGGTGATGGCTACGAAAGGCCCAAGCATCTTGGTCCTCGCGGCGGATTTTGTTTTCCATGGCCATTTTTTCAGCTGACTGGCCCATGGTTTGTCCAGTTGAGGGTTCGGCGATCGCTGGACTCACTGGTATGAAGTCTCTAGGTCGAAGTCCGGCGACCAAACGTAAGCGCTCTTTCAATGTCCGAGATCGACTTAATGCGATGAGTGTGTTGCTCATCTGCTTGCTGTGGAGGATCGGTATATTTGAGAGCGATTCTGCACCGCCTGCGATAACGATATCTGCGTGCCCAAGCGTGATTTGATCGACAGCGTTTGCGAGAGCCTGATTGGCCGAGGCACAGGCTTCGCCGACTGTATAGGCAGGTAAGTCTCTGGGAAACTGCGGGAGTAAACTAACCTCACGTGCTAGATTTGGTGCTAGAGGAGACTGGATTACTTGCCCCATGACAACTAGATCGACCGAGTGCCCTTCAAGGCCAGAACGCTGCAGTACTTCGAGAGTAGCATGTCGTGCGAGATCGACCGCGGAAACATTGTTGAAAATTGTACCCGCCTTGCAAAATGGTGTACGACAACCAGCAACGACTGCTGCACGACGGCTATTTCGTTCCGGTGTCATGGATTTGTACTAAACTTGCCTCCGAAGAAATCGTTTTCATTCCAAGAGGGTCGGTCTGATGCGTTTGCGACAAGGTAGCCGGTGAGAAAGTTAACACGTGCGTGTCCAGCGCCAGCCGTGAAATCGAAAGCCTGATCAGGTTCGTCGTGCGGCGTATGGTACATTTTTCGGCGCCATTCGGCGTTGATTTTCGAGCCATCGAGATTGGGATCCCCCGTTTCGAATCCGCTTTTGATGAACAGCGCGGGAATTCCCTGACGTACAAAACTGAAATGGTCGCTTCGAATGAAGAGGACTTGCTGAGGGATGGGATCAGGGCCAATTTTTATCCCGAGGTGGTTTGCCGCGATTCCGACGGACTCAGACAGGCTTGAGTGTTCGGCTCCATAAGGCACGATGTCAAGTAATGGATGGAACAAAAATGGCATGTCCATCGAAAAATTAGCAACAAGCTGGTTTCTGGGTACCGTTGGATGATGTGCAAAATAGTCCGAACCGAGAAGTCCCCACTCTTCTGCTGTTACTGCTAAAAAGAGTACTGAACGCTTTGGTTTCTGTCTGAGGTTGGCGTAGGCACGAGCGACTTCCAACATTATAGAGACCCCTGACGCGTTGTCATGGGCGCCGTTATAGATTTCATCGCCGTCGACGGGCACTCCAATTCCGAAGTGGTCTATATGAGCGACGTAGACGACGTACTCATTCTTAAGTTGAGGGTCGCTGCCTTCTAGGTACGCCACGAGGTTGGCGCTTTCAATAGTGCGGTGACGACTGGTTGTTCGAATTGTCGCCTCACTTAGGAGATCAAATGACTGGAGTTCGCCGGCCGTTGCGGCGGCAAAAACTTTTTCTGGGCGAATTGGAGAATTTTTAAAAATAGCTTCGACCCCTGAGTGGTTCAGTGAGGCGATGGCTTGGAGTCCAGTCGAATTATTTGGTTCTTTGTTCTCGTCGAGCCAACTAAACGACCCTCTTTTAGAACGGTTCACGCTGACTTGCCAACGGAATCGAGGATCGTCGGGGGAAGTAAATGATATGACTGCGATTGCGCCGTGAGCCACAGCTTCCTCGTACTTTACGGATCGAGAGGAATAGTAGGCTCGCTGATTACTGGGGAATGTTTCTGGTGCACCGTTGAGGTAGGCGACGATTTTGTTTGTGACGTCAATACCTTCGTAGTCGTTGTGACCTAGTTCAGGGGCGACGACTCCGTAGCCAACGAATGCAAGAGGAGCGGAGACTTTTACTTCGGTGTGTGTGGGGTTTGGACTGAGAAGGAAGTCTTCTGCGTAGGCGAGTTCTTTCTCGACGCCGTCGTGTGTCAGGGTCAGACTACTACGGTTATCGATGACGAGGCTCTCCTGAAGTGGGACCGGTTGTGCGAATTTTCCGTCGATGCCGGCTGGTTGTAGTCCAAGCGTTCGAAATTGTGCTTCGACATACCGTGACGCAATTTCGAAACCGCGCTGGCCTGGTGCTCGTCCTTCTAATAGGTCGTCGGCCAGGAATCTGATGTGAGCTTCGACGGCTTCCGGTTTAATTGACTCCAGAGCTGCCGTAACCTCAGGGGTAATAGGTGCCGTGTTTTGAGTGGTTCTGGCTCCGAGTGTTTCGTGCCAAGTGTAGAGAACCAAGGCAGTCAAGGCCAAAACAACCGAAGCTGTTGCCGGCTGTCGTAGTAGTAAATGCTGCAAGAAAATCCTCCTCTTGCTGGTGTCTGATACTGAGATCATACTGATGATGGATGCTGGTGGGAAGTTTCAGTGGAATAATATTTGAGTTCCTATCCTGACATAATACAGATAGTCGGTGGGCTGGTAGGAGGTCGTCTAACAGTAATTTAATCTCGTGTGCTCTGTATTGAGGCTGATGGCCCTATAATTTAGTCGTGATTTGGATTTAATGACACCTAAACACATAGCAACTTTTAACTTTAAAACAAGTAGGAGATTTCAATGCGCATTTTTTTTACTTCACTTCTGATGCTCGCTGTTACTGTCAGTGTGGTGTCGCCTGCGATGTCACAGGAGCTTGTGCGTCAGAACGAGCTGATTACTAAGCTTATAGACGGTCAGACTACCCATGGAGTCATCATTCGTAATCGTTCAGTCGAGACTGGGCGGATGCTAAG
>CAZQMT010000022.1:4579-12898 GCA_964594555.1 uncultured Vicinamibacterales bacterium | reverse complement strand
TGTAATTATCGATATGGAACATGAAGCCTATGACTTCAGTGCCGTGGAAGATGTGTTACTGGGACTTCGTGAGCAACCATTTTCCCCTGAAGTTCGAGAACAAGCAGACGCGATGGCACCTCTTCGAAATTCAGCGCGACCGCCATTAACAGACTCGTCTGTTCCTGTCCCGTTAGTGAAGATTGCCCGTTTGGGGCGCGAGCATGTGCAGTTCGAAGTTAGGCATGCCCTCAAGCTTGGTGCGATGGGAGTTTTTGTTGCATATGCTGAGACCGGTGCTCAAGTGGCAGAAGCGATTTCTGCGGCAAGGAAGCCGGAAAGTCATTATGTGCCACGGTTTTCAACGGAGGACTGGATCTCAAGAAATGAGCCATGGCCGCTTTCGGCTAATGGTGAGTTTATTGTTGGCGCAATGATTGAATCAAAACGAGGTGAAGAGAACATCGATGAGATCCTAGGTACACCGGGGCTAAGTGTTTTATGGCTTGCGCATCCGTCCAGCGCAGAAGTTGCTATGAGTATTCTTGAGAAGTGTCGTGAAAAGAATATTCTTGCCCTTGTGTACGGTGCCGATGTTGACCGTTGGAAAGTTGATCTAGAATCTGGCGATGCTTTAATGATTCAACTAGGTTGGGATACTGATCTCTTCTATCGCGGTCTAGATTACAGCTTGAAACAGTTGGAAGTTGAGTCGAGCTCGAAAGAATAATTGCTAGAGTGTAGGCTTTTTTGAGTGTCACCCAAAAAGGGCATAAGTAGGTGTTTTATCGGCTTTTTATAATTAGAGGATTGACAGAAAGAGTAGGAGAGCGATAATGGAACAGGGCGGGGTGGGTTTTACCCAGAATTGTCTAAAGATTTAGCAGTTTACTCCCAGTAATTTGGCTTGGGGGGACGTTGTGTTGCGACTGTTACAAACTTTGATAACAAGACTCTTTCGACTCGATGTAACTCTTGAGAGATCGCTTTCGTGTGTAGTGGCGTGGGCTTGGGTGTTGTGTGCCGGGATGACAGTTACGTCGGCCCAGCAGCAAGGCCCTGATCCGAACATGATAGAGCGATCGATGGCGGTGTCGCATACTCCTGTGGCGATGCCTTTTGATGCACAGAACGAACTTGTCAACACCTACTGCACGGTGTGTCATAACGACGAGGGGCTTTCGGGTAATCTGTCGCTCGAGACGTTCGCGGCTTCGAGTGTTACAGAGCATGCGGCTCGTACTGAGGCCATGATTCGGAAGCTTCGAGCGGGCATGATGCCACCGTCCTATATGGCGCGGCCTGACAAAGAGACTCTCGAGTTATTCACGGCATCGCTGGAAGCGCGGATTGATGCTTCGGCCGAGACACTCGATCCCGGCACACGCGGATTTCAGCGACTTAATCGTGCAGAGTACGCTTATTCGGTCCGTGATTTACTGGACCTAGAGATTGATGCCACTGCGTATCTTCCGCCGGACACGGTGAGTGATAGTTTTGATAATGTCGCCGATGTTCAAGCGATGTCACCGACGTTGATGGGCGGTTATCTTCGTGCGGCTGATCAGATTAGTCGGGATGCTGTTGGGGAGCCGACTGCGACAGCTCGCGAGGCGACCTACCGTGCCCCGCGTACTGCTTCGCAACGGGAGCGCGCGGTAGGTGCACCTTTTGGGACGCGTGGTGGTGTTTCGGTCGTACATCATTTTCCAGCCGACGGTGAGTATTTCTTCCGAGTTCAGCTCCACGGAGGCCCGACGGGCATACTCTTTGGAAACACCGTACGTAATGAGCAGGTCGAAATTTCGGTCAATGGCAAACGGGTCTCTCTGATGGACATCGACCATCTCTTGAGCGAATCCTCTCCGAACGGGCTGTTTTTAGAATCAGAGCGTGTGTTTGTGAAGTCAGGGCCCCAGCGGGTAACGGCTGCGTTTATTGAACGTTTCCTCGGACCGATTGATGATTTAGTGGCCCCGATTGAACATACATTGGCCGATGGTAATGCTGGGCGAGGTTTCGGGATTACGACGGTGCCCCACTTACGCTTATTCAATATCAGTGGACCGTATAACCCGACAGGGGTTTCTGAAACTCCCAGTCGTCAGAAGATCTTTAGCTGTCGTCCGACGTCGGCAGCAGATGAGGCTGCGTGTGCGGAAGAGATCATCACGCGGCTATCACGTGAAGCGTATCGTAAGCCGGTTGATGACCTTGCACTCGAAGGTCTGATGTCGTTTTACCAAACCGGTGTTGCTGATGGAGGATTTGAGTCAGGGATACGTACGGCCTTACAGGCCATCTTGGCAAGTCCAGAGTTTGTGTTTCGGCTTGAAGAAGCGCCGGAGGGGATTGAGGCCGGCGAGGTTTTTGGGATTAGTGATCTCGATCTCGCGTCTCGGCTGTCGTATTTCCTTTGGGCCACAGCGCCGGATGCTGAATTGGTACGAATTGCGAGTGAAGGGCGACTTAGTGACCCCATGGTGCTTGAAGAGCAAGCGCGGCGCCTGCTCGCGGATCCACGGTCGCTGGCGTTGTCTGAACGGTTCGCGAATCAGTGGTTACGATTACCTGACTTGGAACGGTTGCATCCGGATGCCTTGAAGTATCCAGAGTATGACTGGACGCTGGCTCAAGCGATGGAGCGGGAAACCGAGATGGTGTTTGATGCGCTCATTCGTGAAGACCGAAGCATCTTTGAACTGCTGACTGCGGACTTCACGTTTGTTAATGAACGATTAGCACGGCACTACGGCATTCCGAATATTGCTGGTCCTGGGTTTCGGCGTATAGCGGTCGCTGACGAGAACCGACGGGGATTACTAGGACACGGCAGTATCCTAACGCTTACGTCCGTTGCGGACCGGACCTCGCCAGTGCAGCGAGGCAAATGGATTCTAGAAGTTTTGCTGGGGAATCCGCCACCACCACCCCCGCCGGATGTGGAGGCTCTTGAGGAGACCGACTTTTCCATTCACGGTCGACTACTTTCAGTGCGGGAACGGATGGAAGAGCACCGGGCGAATCCGGCGTGCCAGTCGTGTCACGATGTTATCGATCCACTAGGATTGGCTCTTGAGAATTTCGATGTGACTGGGGCTTGGCGGATGAAGGATAGTGGCGTGCCGGTTGATGCAACGGGCGAGATGTACGATGGCACCATCCTTGACGGGCCCGCTGGACTGAAGCGTGCATTATTGAATCAGTCAGATGCGTTTGTTCTAGCTTTTACAGAGAGTCTTTTGACGTATGGTTTGGGACGTCGAGTTGAGCATACTGACATGCCGATGGTGCGTGCTCTTATCAAGGACGCAGAAATGGAAGACAATCGGTTTTCGGCATTTATCTTGGGTGTTGTGAGAAGTCCAGCGTTTCGGATGAATCGTTTTGAACAAGTAGGAGTCCACGCTGACGCGGTGGACGAATAAATCTAAATTGTTCTAGTAAGTCAACTCGATCCGATTACTCTCTGGTCTGAATTTCTTCCCTGAATTATTGTTTCCTTGGCAATGAGCTATTCAGTGGCGCAATGGCTTCCGGAGGAGAAGCGCATTCGTCGTTTAGCTATGAAATCGTAGATCGTTTCGCCAATGGGGTTGAATAAGGGGAAGAAGAAGAGAAACCCGCCGACGATTAAAAGATTACGTCCAAGGGTTGGGCCTTGATGGAATAGGAGTAATCCGAATAGCATCGCGAAGTAGACAAGTGGGGTGTATAGCAGCATGGTTTTAAAAGCCTGGAAGCCAGTCAGAACACGGTTTTCTATGACCATATGAAGACGTTGTCGAAGTCTATCTGGATCTATCCCGAAACTGTTGGCGCGGTTGCTTTGGAATGGGATCCACTCGAATTGTTTCTCGAGATCAAAGCGTTCAAAAAACTGTTTAGTGCGTTCACAGAAAGCACAGTCACCATCGTAGAGTACTGCGGCACGTGTGGATGGCCAGCGTGCGAAGATTAAATAAGAAGCCAGTACAACGTAGAAGAATAATACGAAAGTCATGCCGGCGAAGAGTGTCATGAAGGCATGAAAAAATATTCCAAGCCAAAGAGCGACAGTCCAGAAGCGCGGCATGAGGAATCCTAGGAATAGGAGCCACTCGACCATGATAGTTGCCCAGCACATCATTTTAGAAAGTGCCAGTGGTGGGAACCAAGAAGCGACCTCAAGGTAAGTTTGGTGATTGAGATTGACCGATGTCCAATGCTCAAAAAATTGTCCAGATTGCCAAGCGGGATCTAATGCCTTGTTAATCCCAGATCCGAGATAAATGAGTGCCACTTGGATACGTAAGAGCCATTGTCCTCGGTCGTGTTGGTATAGCCCTATAAGTAAAAGGATTACACCGCAGTAGAAGGTGTTGTTAGACCAGTAGATCTGTGAAGCTGCAATTCCGAGAAGAATGACCATTCCGATTATGAATGCTGACAGCCGTACGGAGCGGTTGAAAACTAACGCCAGACTTGCACCGATGAAGGTTGTTTGTAGGGTCCGTTGGAATATATGGACAGAGTCAATGTGGTCGAATACAGCAAAGAATGGTAAGAATGGATCTGGAATTGTGCGGACGTGGTTCGTTAAAAGTAGAGTAACCACGATCAGCTTGGCCGAAAGCAAGAGTGGAGTGGGTAACGTGGTGCCTCCACAGCGGAAAGGGTTCCAGGAGCTCTCCCTGTGGTCGTTCATTTTCTTGGCCATTCCCAGAATTGTTCTTTACCACCGTTGACTGTGTAGGTCATCTCAACCTTGGCATTGTCTGTGCGTCCGTATGTTTCTTCGTACTGCTGGAGCTTGTCTTTTACGTGCTGTATGGACTGCCAGTTTCCTCCTCGTTGAGGTTGGCGATAGCGCAATGTGATTTCATCCGTTGACAACTCTCTTCCGTTGATGACTACGCGTACGGAAAAAAGATTTTGAGAGTCCATGGGAGCCCAGCAAAAATAGCGAGATGGTACGAAACGTGCGTACACAATCATGCCAATTTGAAATGCAATGAGGATAGCGCCGAGGAATGTTCTCATCGTAGTCTCTTCGGCTGACTTTGATGCTCGTTTTTTTACGACCTGTTAGCCAAAAGGAAGCCAAAAGGAAGCTTTGATTAAGAAAATATCTTGGCCCTGTGCGGTGAGAGATCGTAAAAGGTCTCTTCCAGTCAACCGTTGACCACGTGTCGTTTCGCTAAATCGATCTTGTTGCCACACGAAAAAAAACGTGCTTCCTGGCTGCCACTCCCATCGAAGAACAATGTTACTTCGGAACGATAAAACGTTAAAATCTTTGTTTGCGAAGGTGAATGTTTCTCGCCCATCAGTCACTTCAAGCGTGTCATCATCGAGGAGCTGCGTGGTCAGCCCACCCATGGTGTAAGCGTGTGTTTGCCTGGTTCGAGGGACGGCGAGTTCTCCGTGGTTAAAGAAGTCACCACTTGCAGCAAATGGTTCTGCATACATATCAATTGTTAGATCCGGCTTAAAAGTGTAGTTCAGTCTGGTCTGCATCACGAAGGTGCTTCTATCTACGTGTGAAAAAATATAACGAGATCCGAAAGTTTCTTGGGTGTTTCTAGCGAGTGTGGTGATGTATTGCTGTGTGAAGATTTCTCGGCTATAACTTGGGTTCACTGATAGTTCTAAGCGAGGACGTGGGCGGAGAGAAATTTCGACTTCAGCATCGAAGGTGAATCCGTCGTCTTCATTTCTTCCGTACTTGATTTCACTTTCCCAGCGTGTATTGGAAGCTGAATTGTTACGGAGTTCTCCTCTTACTTGCCATCCATTCGGTGTTTCCATCGATGGGCCACCGCGTGTAAGAGTGTGATCTTGCGCGCGTCTGTCAATGTTCACTGACAATTCACTTCTCCAGAAATTTGGCCATGTTGTTGAACTGTACATGCCGTAGCCATTGCGTTGACGATCCAGGCCGAAATTCCATTCTGTACGAGTTAGAACCCCGATGCGGTAGGCACGAAAGAGTTTCCCCGGGACAGTTTCCCGGTACGTTAGTCGGTTGTTTAACTGAATACCGTCACCACGGCTAAGGCGCCCGATGTCGTTTAGCTCTAGTTCTGGGGACTCTACGTCAAAGCGAGATGCCCATAGCCAGTGACGTCCACTGGTACGTCTGAAACTTGCTCCTCCCTTTCCCCCGACAAGTTGTGTGCGATTTGGGTCGTAGTTCGTGTATGTGATATCTGGGCGTTGCATTAATCGTACGGGTGATTCTTGAATACGTTGGATAGCACCGGGTTCACCACGAAGATAGCTCATTCCGCCCTGGAACCCCAGTTCGTACTCGCCCTCTTTGAATCGAAGTAAAGCGTCTCCGTTGGCAGTGAGAGCATCGCGAGCGAAGAGTTCTGATAAAGGTTCGCCTTTGGTTACGTCTCGATGTACTGCAGTGACCATAAGGCTGGCCGTTGAAACAGAAGGACCGAATTCTTGTTCGACTCGTCCGATGGCGAACATAGATCTCGGGCTAACTCGTGTCCGTTGAATTCCTTCGACGTCTCTATCTGCTGTCCGAGCGAATTCTTCGTCTGTAACTGCACCAAGGAATGCGAGTGA
Organism: uncultured Vicinamibacterales bacterium; assembly: GCA_964594555.1. Taxonomy (GTDB): domain Bacteria; phylum Acidobacteriota; class Vicinamibacteria; order Vicinamibacterales; family CAZQMT01; genus CAZQMT01. The sequence goes on along the minus strand of CAZQMT010000022.1, from coordinate 6,355 downwards.
GGTGCCTGATGCGAGGCGGCCAGTCACTTTTGAAGCTCCCAGGATTGTGTTTTCTAGAGGATAGTCAGTGAAATCACCGGAAACTGATTTCCTAGGTCTAGCGCCGATTCGTCTTGAATAGTAGTAGTTGTCGACGACGCGAGAGCTGAGTAATCGATTGCCTTCGATAAAGAATGGACGACGTTCGTCGAAGAATGTTTCGAAGGCTGATAAATTTACCTCGGCCGGATCAGCTTCTATTTGACCAAAATCTGGGTTAACTGTAGCTTCGAATGTCAGGTTTGGACCGAGTCCGAATTTGAAGTCAGCACCAGCGCGTCCAGAGAAGTTAATACGATTGTCGAAGGGATTGGCTGGATTCGGGGTCCTCGTGAATCTTGACCTGCCTCCGATGTAGGGTAGAAGCTCAACGCGATGGCTTCGTGGGAGTCCGTGAATTCCATGCAATTGTCCAAATCTGGAAGCCCAGCCCTGTACTGTTCGGGGAATCATGACCCAATAAACTTCTTCGTTTCTGGATGGAATCCAACGTTTGACGTTAATTCCCCATATCTGGGAGGATTTATTATTGAAACGAAGTTGTGAAAAGGGGATCCACATCTCTGCGGTCCATCCTTTGTCGGTGATGACTGTTCGAGCTTTCCAGACTGGGTCGAATTCACGGTCCGGGCGCCACTCCCTGTCCTCTGGATGAAAGTGATCGAGTCGAACGCCAGAGGCGGTTACGCCGAATGTATAAGCAGTACGGCGATCAAGGAAGGTATCGAGTGAAATCATAATGTATTCGCCAAGGCGAATATCATCGCGTCGACCTAGAGGTGCTTGAATCCATTCACGCGACTGCGCGTACATATGGGCTCCGACATAAAGAGCGTCGTCATCGTATAAAAACTTGACAGTCATCAGGTCCGTGGGAGTTCCCCCTTCGACGGGCTCCTTTTGGATGAAGTTACTCATAGTGGGCGCTGTGGTCCAGATGGATTCGTCCAGGCGTCCATCAAGCCGGATGGCGTCGGAGTCTGCGCGAACAGCGGTCACTTCTTTACTGATGGTGTTTTCGAGATTTTTTTGTGCGAAGCCTTGAGAAGTAGTTACTAAGACTAAGCTTGTGATGAGGGCGAAGGCAGGCCTGATTTCACTGAAGCAGTTTTTAAAGAAGATGGACATTTTTTGAAATCGAGGACAATCCAGTGTGTAAAGTATTAATTTAAGGTGACAGACGCGTAAGGGAAAGCCTTCCAGCAAAATTTCCGCTCGTTTTCTTCACTAATAGATCATGATCGAAATTGGCTCAAAACGTTTGTCTGACATGCACTATATTCACGAATCCCATCGTAATTGCTAGGTGAAACTACTAGACTGTATCGCATAACAACGATATTGACTGCGTACCTGTGATGAGACATAGAGTCACATTATATCTGGGAGAAGCCATGAGAATTTCACCCTCACAATATTGTACCTTACTCGTTTTTTCGTTGTTCGTTGTTGTTTCTGGTGCGTTCGCAGAGCCAATCCAAAACAAACTCACGATTGAACGTTATCTCGATTGGGAAGATGTTTCAAATCCACAGATTTCACCAAATGGTAGCCAGATAGTCTACGAGCGTCGTTGGGTAGATGCGATCAATGACAAATGGGAGACAGCGATTTGGAGTGTCAACATCGATGGGACTAAGCATCGATTTCTTGCTTATGGAACATATCCGAAATGGTCGCCAGATGGTACGCGTATTGCTTATTTTTCAGAGGGCGACCCGAATGGTCGGCAGATCT
>CAZQMT010000022.1:1040-4456 GCA_964594555.1 uncultured Vicinamibacterales bacterium | reverse complement strand
GTGCATTCATTGCATTTCAGATGGTCGTGGTAACAGAGGAGGAGGATTCTTGGGATATCGATATGCCGGAAGAGCCAGCAGATGCCGACTGGACAGATTCTCCAAAAATTATTAGGCGTCTACACTACCGTCGTGATCGTATCGGTTATTTCCCGGATGGATTTAGGCAGTTTTTTCTCGTTCCAGCGGATGGTGGTGTGCCTAGGCAGGTGACGAACGGAAATTGGCACCATGACAATCTTCGCTGGATGCCAGATGGACGGTCCATAGTTTTTAACGCCCTCCGTGTTGAGGATGCGGAATACCAGTGGCGGGAATCCGAGGTCTATTCCGTGTCCATTGAAAATGGAGAAGTAACACAACTTTCGAAAAGACGGGGCCCAGATCACGATCCCGTCCCGTCTCCCGACGGCAGTCTAATAGCGTACGTTGGTTACGATTGGACCGATGACACCTATGTCGAAGAAGGAATTTACGTTATGGGATCTGATGGTTCAATGCCACGAAAGATTGCAGCTGAGATGGGGAGACGGCCAACAAATCTAATTTGGGCTCGAAATTCGAGTGGTGTCTACTTCACGGCCGAGACAAGAGGAACTTCGAATCTTTTTTATGCTCCGCTTGATGGCGAACCGAGTGCGATAACGAAGGGGCAGCAAATGCTCAACGTAACTGGTTTAGCTTCAGATTGGGCAGTCGGGACTTTCTCGAGTTACCAGACCCCAAAAAATCTAGTAGTTTTTCAACTTAGTGAACCGAGTCAATTTATGACACTTCGTGAATCCAATCGTGATGTTCTTGAGGAGATTGAGCTTGGTGAGGTCGAGGAGATTTGGTATGACTCCATAGACAACTTCAAAATTCACGCTTGGATTGTAAAACCTCCAGGTTTTGATCCATCTAAGAAATACCCGTTAATTCTGAGAATCCATGGAGGGCCGCACTCCATGTACAACGTAGCATTTGATTTCAAGAACCATAATCACGCTGCTAACGGGTACGTTGTGCTCTACACGAATCCTAGAGGCAGTGCTGGTTATGGCAGCGCCTTTGGTAACGCCATCAAGAATGCTTATCCAGACAAAGACTATGATGACTTGATGGCTGGTGTTGATGTAATGCTCTCTCGTGGGTACATTGATGAACGGAATCTCTTTGTGTACGGAGGTAGTGGCGGTGGTGTGCTTACAGCATGGATAGTGGGTCATACTGACCGATTTACTGCTGCCGTGTCTAAAGCTCCTGTTATTAATTGGCTGAGTTTTGTTGGTACGACGGATGGTTCTTCTTGGTACCGGAACTTCTCCAAGCTGCCATGGCAGGACCCTGAAGAACACTTGCGGCGTTCACCGTTGATGCATGTAGGGAAGGTGAAAACTCCAACACTGCTTATGACGGGTGAAAAAGATCTACGAACCCCGATGGAGCAGACCGAGCAATTCTACAGTGCTTTGAAACTTCGAAAGGTCCCTACAGCGATGATACGTTTGACAGATGGCTGGCACAGCCGAAGTCTTCCTCCAACGAACTTGATGAGGGTGCAGCTATATCTGAGGAATTGGTTCGAACGTTTTATGGTGAAGAATTAAAGTTTATTGAAATTACAGGTTTAGGTCCTGCAGAAAAGGGTCCTTCTCTGCATCACAGGATTGACATTGGTGACATCATGTCGAACCATACATATCGACGTCCCGCGTGTTAAAGCGGCGGTCCCAGTTAGGCATGGGCGGTCTTGGGGCTGGGTGGGCTGGGCCCCACCGTTTAGTGGTACGCTCGATAAAGGAGGTGATCCGGTGGAAGATAATAGTAGAGGTCTAGCGGAGGTGGTGTCCCCGTAGGGACTTTAAGTGCGCTGTAGTGGTGCATAAGTTAGTTCCCGCTTCGGGGGGGACCCAACGCCACTAACACGGACCCTGGAGGGCCTCGATCAGATAAGGTCGAGGCCCTTTTTTAATCGGAATGTTTAGTTGTGTTCTTTGTGTGAGCGTAATGGATGCGTTTGCTTTGAGCTCCGTATTTGTCATTGAGTGCTAGGAACGACTTATGGATGAGAGTAGTTCTTACAAATTAGGTCGATTAGTTGGCAAAAAACTCCGTAAGGTTAAATGGATATGGGAGTCGTTTGTCGGCAGTGAAGAAGAGAGTATACGGGCGGAGTATGGCGTTGGACGGAATATGACTGAGGCGATTCTTGAACAAACACTCCGTGACACTGATCCTCAGCTTCAAGAATCCCTGGAAGAGATTCAATGCCTGCTTGCAAAGTCGGTCAGGAATAGGTTCCATAGATTCAAAGTGATGGTTGTCGTTGAAGATGCCCCAACCGCATTTGCACTTCCTGGAGGTTTTATCTTTTTAACCCGTTCGTTAGTTGAATTTTGCGATAACGATAGAGATGAGATGGCCTTTGTAATTGCACATGAGATGGCCCATGTGATCAGAAGACATGCGATTAATCGTGTGCTTACCGAGACGGCGTTGTCTGCCGCAGCTCTTGCTTCTCCGGGGCGAGGTTGGTTTGTATCTTGGTTTAGACGAGTTGGTCTTCAGGCGTTAGAGCGTGCGCACTCCCGCGAACAAGAATTCGAAGCGGATATGCTCGGCGTGTTACTTACGCGTAATGCGGGTTTCGATCCGGCGGGTGCTATACGCCTTTTTGAGCGTTTTCTTCAACTTAGTACGAATCGTAGTCCTACTAAATTGGGAAGTTATTTTGAGACGCATCCAGATGTCAGCGAGCGAATTCTGAAGTTACGTAAGCTCGTTCCTCGCCGTCAAGATCTATGAAATTTCGACACTTTTTTTGAATGAGACCCAGACTAAGTTCGGTAGAGCAGGCGCGTAAACAACCTTCGTTGTTGTTCTGACGGCAAGGTGGAGTTATTCAGATTCGTTGTTGCTAACCATATTCTGAAAAGCAGGATCATCATACAGAGAAACGAAATTTTCGTTAGAGAGAAGTTGAGCTTTATTGGCTGGGTTTAAGCTAATTGCGTGCTCAAGCGCTCTGATCGCTTCTGTTCGGTTACCCAAACGTAGCTGGACATTAGCGATGGCGATCCAAGCGCTGTCACCTTCAGGGAAGAGATCGCGTGTCCTGATAGCGAGGGCTAGGGCTTCTTGGAGTTTTCCCTCGTTAATTTTTGGTCGTACGCTGCGAAGAGATTCTCTTGCCCGAAAGGCAGCGAGGACCCGCCTGAGTTCGCGTAGTGGTTGCTTGTGTTCATCCACTCTTAAGTCAAGTAGACGGTCGCTGTATCCGCCAGCTCCAGACAGTGGTTTTAAGACCATCAATGAGGCTGATTGCATGCCTCTCTTGTCACCACCTGCTGCTTGAGCAGCATCGAGTGCATCAAGGAGACGCTCTGCTATGCTGTCCTTGACTTTGAGCAGGAGGTGGACACGGTTGCCAGCTC
>CAZQMT010000022.1:0-1030 GCA_964594555.1 uncultured Vicinamibacterales bacterium | reverse complement strand
GAGACGCTCTGCTAGAGGCCCACTAGTTGACTCGAACGAATCTGACATAGCTGCTACGACCTCTGGACCGGTGAGTGTATTTCCTTGCGCGCAATAGTTCGTACTGCACTTGTGTCCTTTCCAGTCATTGATGTCCGGACTGGTCCACACTGCTGTTCTTCCTAGAACGTCGAGAATTGCGACCTGACGACGGTTACGGTCATTGTCGCTACGAAGCATCATATCTAGAGCCTGTTGCGGTGACATGCCGGCTTCGAGAAGCTCGATCCCAATCATGCTGTACATTGGATTGGAAGCGGCTTGATGAGCGAAGATGGCCACGCCGCCTTTGCCGCCGCGGGTTCGACTTCCGACAGCGACTGTTTTTGAGTGGACACCAATACCAAGTTCACCAGTCGTTGGGTCTCTTCCAATAATAGAAAACGTACCATCATGTTCGGCGAAGTCAATTTGGGCTTTCGCTGGAAGAACGAGAACAATAAATAACAGGGGGGCCAGAAGAATCGTTTGTTTGATCATGGTTCTCTTAGAGCTCTTCGAGTGTTAGAAGAGGACATCGTTACTGTATTATGATGCCGGGCGTAAGCTGGCAACTCTGATAGCTATTCGATCGCCACAAGCCGATTGTTGAACGAGTTCTCCTTCGATTATAACCGGTGTTCCCGCCTCGATTTTTTCAATGTTTCCAATCAGCGCATATGGTACGCGGTCTGGCCCATGCAGCGTAGGACAGTTTTTATCGTTTCTGATGATTTGCCCGCGTCTCAGGACAGTACCACTAGGATCCGTGACATGAAATGCCTCTGACAGTGCGAGTGGATTGAAATACGGATCAAAGGCAATAAAAAACAACGACATTTCACGGGTGGCCCATGAGGGAATCTTGAGTTCAAATGTGAACTCGCCTTCTTCACCACTTAAAATCCATCCTGCTTCTTCGAAGCCAAGTCGAAGTGCACCCACCCCGACTCTCAATGGGGCGCTGATTGGGAGATCTTCGGCTTGTAGAGTTACAGTTGTACCCGGCGGA
>CAZQMT010000021.1:18905-23159 GCA_964594555.1 uncultured Vicinamibacterales bacterium | reverse complement strand
AAGCATTCTTCTTCTATCAGGCTCTTTCTGAGGATGTGTAATAATCAAGTGCGTGAAAGAGCCGATCAAGTATAAAAAAATCACTTCAGGCTGTCGTCAGGAGTTTATGTCCCCGAAATTTTCTCTGCTGCTATTGCTAATTGCGGCCATGGTCGCTCCTGGTGTTGTTCTGGCTCAGGGAGGGATTCGTCCTCCAAAACTTAATTACACGACAGCTAAGTTACCGAACGGTCTAACGGTTGTTCTCTCTGAAGATCACTCGACGCCCATTGTGCATCTTCAACTTTGGTATCACGTGGGATCAAAGAATGAGCGTCCTGGTAGGACTGGGTTCGCTCATTTATTTGAGCATCTCATGTTTAAGGGATCGAAGAATGTTGATTCTGAAGAACATATAACTATGATTTCCGGTATTGGCGGTGAGACTAATGCGACGACCAACGAGGACACTACGATTTTTTGGGAGACTGTGCCGGCGCACTACTTGCCTGTCATACTTTGGCTCGAAGCCGATCGGATGGCGGATTTACGTATTGACCAGCGAACACTTGATGCTGAAGTAGAGATTGTCAAGGAAGAGCGACGCATGAGAGTGGATAATCAACCATTCGGGCGCCTCAATGAGATCATTTACGACCAGGCGTTCACTGTGCACCCTTACAAGCATCCAGTGATTGGAAGTATGGAGGATCTTGAGGCCGCATCCGTTGAAGATGTGCATGAGTTCTATGAAACATATTACGTTCCGGAGAATGCAACGTTGGTGTTGGTAGGTGACTTTGATTCGGAAGAGGCCCTTAAATTGATAGCTCGTTATTTAGGTGCAGTACCGAAAGCTAACCACCCTGTGCCCCGTGACATCTTAATGGAGCCGCACCAAGAGCAGGAGCGAAGAGTTACGCTTGAAGAAGATTGGCCCCTTCCGGTTGTGGTTGTAGCCCATCCCATCATCTATGATGGGCATCCTGATTCCTATCCTCTACATGTTGCTTCGAAAATTCTATCCGATGGACAGAGTGCGAGACTCCATCGAAAGTTGGTATACGAAGAACAAGTGGCGATTGGGGCGTTTGGTGCTGGCAACATCATTGAACACCCGAATCTCTTCTATGCTGTCGCGATGGTACAGCCAGGTCGTACACCTTCCGAAGCTGAAGCAGCGCTGATCGCTGAGCTCGAAAAGCTCAAAAAAGAGCCTGTGAGCGAAGCTGAGTTGCGGCGTGCGAAGAACCAATTTGCTAGAGACTACATCATTGGACGAGAGTCAAATCAGCAGAAGGCTGGTCATTTAGCGCACGCTGCTGTTATTCATAATGATATTAAGACAGCGGATGGTGAGTTCGATATATTCACTAATATTCAAGCGGAAGATGTTCAGCGCGTGGCACAAACTTATTTTAATAGTCAGAGCCGTCTAGTCATTCACATCTTACCGAAAGCCCAAGGTGAGTGAGGGTATCGTCAAAGATCATGCGAGTTAAGTAATCACGAATGGTTTCGGTACGCTGGATGAATGGTGTCCTAGCGCTGTTATGTTTGGTTTTGTGGGCCTCTAAGGCCGGTGCTCAGACTTTTTCTTGGCCGCGTCAAGCCCCACCGGCACCTCTTGAGGCACGTCCGGTTAAGTTCCCTCCTTATGAAGTCCGTGCTCTTGATAACGGAATGCAGGTTTTGGCAGTTTTGCATCATGAACAACCTGTGGTGAGTGTCAGGCTGTTATTACGTTTTGGTGCGGCTCAGGACCCAGTAGGAAAATTTGGTACTGCCTCATTGGTTGCGTCTTTACTTGATGATGGTACGGCGACAAGAACTTCGCAGGATATCGCAAGTACTATTGACTCAATTGGTGGGGCATTAGGTACTGGGGCAGGGAACGATCTGATTTTTGTCAATGTCATGGTTATGAAGGACAGTTTTGATCTGGCGCTGGATTTAGTGGCTGACTTAGTGAGAAATCCTATTTTTGCGTTAGATGAGATCGAAAGGCAGCGTCAGCAACTTACATCAGGATTCAAGGTGAGTTATGAAGATCCAGATTATGTCGCCGCCGTTGTCCACGACCGTCTTGTCTTCGGTTTTCAACCGTACGGGTTTCCAACGTCTGGAACACCAGATTCGGTGGCTCAAATAACGCGTGCAGACCTGTTGGCGTTTCATGAAAGATATTTTTCGCCGACTGATTGTGTTGTGGCGATTGTAGGAGATGTTACTGCGGACGAGGCGTTTGAGGGTGTCGAACGGGTATTCGGTAGTTGGAGAAAAAAAGAGACGCCGGACCATGTGATGGCAAGTCCTCCTGAGCCGACACGTCGTTTAATTGTCGTAGACAAACCGGACGCTGTTCAGACAGAGATCCGTGTTGGTCATCTGGGTATTCCGCGGAAACATCCCGATTACCTTGCACTTAATTTGGCCATCAAAATACTTGGAGGTGAAGGGGGCAACCGATTACAACGTGTACTTCGCTCCGAGCATGGCCTGACTTACGGTGCAGGTGCCATCATGCGAACGTTGTCACACAGCGGGAGTATTGTTGCTGATACCGACACACGATCTTCTGCTACAGCTGAAGCTCTTCGTCTGATTGTGGATGAGTTTTGGAAGCTCCAGAGAGGTAGAGTGGGACCTCGTGAGTTGGCAGATGCTCAGGCTTATCTTTCGGGGCATTTTCCCTTGACCATTGAGACCCCGGGAGCTATTGCACATCAATTGTTGAACGCCGCTTTTTTTGGTATCAGTTTTGAAGAGCTTGAGAGCTACCGTGAACGTTTAAAGGCTGTTACACCTGATGATATTAGAAGAGTCGCTCGTACTCATCTGAAACCGAATCGTCTGTCGGTTGTTCTGGTTGGCAATGCAGCGGAGGTTGTCCCAGATCTCAAGAAGATAGGTTTCAGTGAAATCGAGCTCGTTCGGCTCGATGATCTCGATCTCTCTGTGCCAGATTTTCGGCGGTCGAACACTGTAGCTCACTAAACAGTTTGTCTGGATACCGCATTAGGCTATTTAATGACCCGCATTATGATTTCGTGTGGAGAACCTTCAGGTGATTTGTACGCTGCGGCTTTGACAACTGAATTACGACGACTTGACGATAATTTAGAAGTCTTCGGTATTGGCGGGGAACAGCTGAAAGCAGCTGGTGCTCAAATGCTTGGTGATTTCAGAGGTCTTTCGGTGACGGGACTGAGTGAAGCACTTTCGGTTTTACCTCGTTCATTTTCGATGTATCGGAGATTGCTAGCGGCTGCGCGTGCACACCTACCTGACGTGTTTGTGCCTATAGATTTCCCAGACTTTAATCTTCGCTTGTCTAATGCTATTCATCGTCTCGGTGTTCCAGTCGCCTATTACGTTGGACCACAGGTATGGGCTTGGCGCCCTAGTCGCTTAAGAACACTCAGGCGATTAGCTCATCGAATGTTTGTGATTTTTCCCTTTGAAGAAGATATATACCGCAGGGCCGGTGTGCCAGTCGAGTTCGTTGGCCATCCTCTCATTGATCTTGCGAAAGCCCGTGAATCACGTAATTCATTTCTGAGTCAACGTGGCCTAGATGCTGCTAGTCCGACGGTTGCGCTATTACCTGGAAGTCGACCGAATGAACTCAAATTGATTTTACCCGTGTTGGTCCGTGCAGCTTCTATGATCGCAACACGTGTACCTGCGGTTCAGTTCGTTGTGGCGAGGGCGCCGCATCTTGACACTTCTCTATTCGAGCCTTTAGGCGAAGTTGTTGGTAGCGGTGGTCGCGCACCCGTGATTGTAGAATCACAGACAGACGATGTTATTGCGGCATCTGATGTTGTTTTGGTCGCCTCCGGCACTGCAACTATTCAGGCAGCAATTCACGAACGCCCAATGGTAGTAGTTTATCGTGTGTCACCACTAACCTATCTAGCAAGAGGATTATTGAAGGTAGATACATTTGGGATGGTTAACTTAGTTGCTGGACGTCGGATTGTTCCTGAATTAATCCAAGACGATTTTCAACCGGAAATGGTAGCGGAGGAAGCTGTCCGTTTCTTGACGGATTCTGCTTATGTAGATCGTACGAAGTCTGAACTTCGTGCGGTTCGACATAAACTAGGCGATTTTGGTGCTAGTCGTCGTGTTGCGAAAGCGATTCTTAATATAGCTCGAAGCCGGCGCGAAATAAAACAATAGACTGGTTGTGGAATATTTTGGAACTAAGAGAAGGTGGAGCCGGTATCAATGAGTGAAAAAGATTAGTCAGGGACGAACTAAGAATTT
>CAZQMT010000021.1:17493-18895 GCA_964594555.1 uncultured Vicinamibacterales bacterium | reverse complement strand
GAACTAATGCAAGACTTTGTATTCGCGGGTGAATCTATGAGTGAAAAAGATTCGTACGGCACGAAAACAGAATTAGAGGTTCAGGGAGGCAAGGTTTCGATCCGAAGCTTAGCTGCACTTGAACGACAGGGTTTTCACGATGTTATGAGGTTGCCTTATTCTCTTAAAATCCTTCTCGAAAACCTTCTGAGGCGCGAAGATGGACGATTTGTTGGCGAGTCTGATATCAGTGCTCTTGCTTCGTGGGATGTTAAGTCAAAGACGAAAAAAGAGATTACTTTTATGCCGTCTCGGGTTCTTCTTCAGGATTTCACCGGAGTGCCGGCAGTAGTAGATTTAGCAGCTATGCGTGATGGTATCGTCGCGCTTGGAGGAGATCCGAGGTTGGTAAATCCGCTGCAACCGGTGGAATTGGTCATTGATCACTCAGTGCAGGTCGATCACTATGGCGTGCCAGATGCAGTTTCGTTGAATGCGACACTAGAATTTAAGCGTAACAGGGAAAGGTACGCTTTTCTTCGTTGGGGGCAGACAGCGTTTGAAAATTTCCGGGTTGTTCCACCTAATACCGGTATTGTGCACCAGGTGAATCTTGAACATTTAGCGCGTGTGGTCGTACGGTCAGGGGATAGTGACGTGCCGATGGCGTATCCTGACACACTCGTTGGAACCGATTCGCACACTACGATGGTTAACGGCCTTGGTGTTGTAGGGTGGGGCGTCGGAGGTATTGAGGCAGAGGCTGCGATGTTGGGTCAGCCGGTCTCAATGCTTATTCCAGAGGTACTTGGTTTCAGACTCGTGGGTCGTTTGCCTGAAGGCACGACAGCCACGGATTTAGTCTTGACAATTACCGAATGTCTTCGAAAAGAAGGTGTAGTTGGAAAGTTTGTTGAGTTTTTTGGTCCAGGACTTGAGTATCTTACGATTGCTGACCGAGCGACGCTCGGTAACATGTCACCTGAATACGGTTCCACGATTGCAATTTTTCCGATTGATCACCTCACCTTGGATTACCTTCGGTTGACTGGCAGGGATCAGGCACAAGTAGATCTCGTTGAACGCTATGCGAAAGCCCAAGGATTGTTTCATGCCGATGAATCATCTGATGCCAGTTACTCACGCACGATTGAACTCGATTTGTCGGTTGTCGAGGCGAGTTTAGCTGGTCCCAAAAGACCGCAGGACCGAGTGCCATTAAATCAAGCCAAATCAAAATTTGCTGAAGTGCTTGAGTCAATGAAGCCTGGGAATCATTCACCTGACGCAGGATCGGTTCCTGAGCGTTCGCCAGCGATCGTTAGTGCGGCTTCGACGAATGGCACGAATGGCATGGATTCAGTGGAGCCGTCGTCTGTTGATGTTGGCCTGGCCGACGGCGCGGTTGTTGTGGCAGCAATCA
>CAZQMT010000021.1:0-17483 GCA_964594555.1 uncultured Vicinamibacterales bacterium | reverse complement strand
AATCACAAGCTGTACGAATACTTCTAATCCGAGTGTAATGATCGGAGCGGGTCTTCTGGCCAGGAAAGCGGTTGAGCGAGGTCTCCAAGTTCAGCCTTGGGTCAAGACTAGTCTGGCACCGGGTTCCCAGGTTGTAACTGAGTACCTCAAACGGGCCGGACTTATAGACGATTTGGCCCTGCTTGGTTTCGGTGTTGTTGGATACGGATGTACTACCTGTATCGGCAATAGTGGGCCGTTGCCTGATGAAGTGGCGAAGGCTGTCCGTGACAGAGACTTAGTTGTAGCTTCTGTTTTGAGCGGCAACCGAAACTTTGAGGGACGTATCCACGCACAAGTTCGTACGAATTATCTGGCGTCACCACTGTTGGTTGTTGCTTATGCGTTAGCTGGAAGTCTTAGGGTTGATCTTACGTCTGAACCGCTTGGTCTTGGTTCCGACGGTCAGCCTGTATTTCTTCGTGAATTATGGCCTACTGGACAAGAGATTCAGGAGACGATGCTTAGTGCAGTTCAAGCTGAAATGTTTAAAGAAAAGTATGCGGCAGTGTTCGAAGGCGATGAGCGATGGCGTGCACTTCCGACACCTTCTGGTGATCGTTTCGAGTGGGTTTCTGATTCGACGTACATTAGAAATCCACCGTTCTTTGAGGGTATGACGAAAGAACCTTTGCCCTTGACTGATATTCGGCATGCGAGAGTCTTGGCAGTGCTGGGTGATAGCGTCACAACGGATCATATTTCGCCAGCGGGTTCTATCCCAGTAGATAGTCCGGCAGGTGCCTACTTAATTTCAAATGGAGTTGCTTCTGGTGACTTTAATTCATACGGTGCCAGACGAGGGAACCATGAAGTGATGATGCGTGGTACGTTCGCTAATATAAGACTTCGTAACAAACTCGCGCCGGGGACCGAGGGTGGATGGACCGTCAGTTTTCCCGGTTCAGAAGTTGTGACGATCTACGAAGCGGCCATGCGTTATCAGGCTGACGGTGTTCCACTGGTTGTTCTAGCTGGCAAGGAATACGGTTCGGGATCGTCTCGGGATTGGGCTGCTAAGGGAACACGCCTTCTTGGTGTGCGAGCTGTGATTGCTGAAAGTTTCGAGCGAATTCATCGTAGTAACTTGGTTAATATGGGTGTTTTACCACTCGAGTATGCGGATGGTAAGAGTGCTGACACTCTTGCTTTGACTGGAAGAGAAACTCTTGATTTTATTGGATTGGTTGACGACTTAAAACCTCGGAGCGTTTTAAATGTTCGGGCTTGTCGGGAAGATGGGGATACGTTCGAATTTCGTACGACGGTGCGTATCGATACTCCAGAGGAACTTGAATCATTTAGGCATGGTGGGATTCTGCAGTACGTCCTCCGCAAGTTGGTAGCCTGAAGTAGTTCGAATGAAAGCATCTCTCTCCTCATCACTGTTTCTCACCCTGGTGATTGCGCCGATAGATGGCATCGGAACTGTTTTATGCTGAGTGTCGCTGATATTAAGGAGAAGTCAATAGAGCTTGGGTTCGATCTTCTTGGTGTCGCTCCAGCCGCTGGGTTCCCTGAGCTTCAATTTCTCCGCAAATGGATCGATCAAGGATATGGAGCTGATATGCACTATATGGCGAGAACCGCTGAGAAGCGTTCGGACGTTCGCCATGTACTCCCATCGGCTAAATCTGTCATCGTAACTGGGACTAATTACAACGTCGATCGTCCCTACTCGACTGAGTATGCAGATTCCACAACGGCGAAGTTGGCACGATATGCTTGGGGAGATGACTATCACAAGGTAATTGGTGATCGTCTAGAGATGCTCCTTGAGTGGATGCGAGAACGCTGTGAATTGTCATTTGAGGCGCGTGCATATGTGGATACGGGGCCTGTTCAAGAACGTGTCTATGCTCAGTATGCAGGTCTCGGATGGATTGGAAAAAATACTTGTCTGATTAATGAGAATTTTGGGTCTTGGCTTTTTCTATCTGAAATCATTTGTAGTCTGCCATTAGCTCCAACGATGCCGGCTATGGATCAGTGTGGGGATTGTAAATTGTGCTTAGAGGCTTGCCCGACAGATGCACTGGTTGAGCCTTGGGTGTTGGATTCCGAACGTTGTCTGTCCTATCTAACTATTGAACTTAAAGACAAAATTCCAGAGGCCATGCGCGAGGCGATTGGTGCACATGTCTACGGGTGCGATATTTGTCAGGAAGTTTGTCCCTGGAATTCTGGTGCGCCGGTGTCTGAAGCTCATGAATGGAGTCCGAGGGAAATTTTTGATCGGCCTTCTTTAAGTACACTGTGGCATCGTTCTGATACTGATTTCCGTGATGGATTGCGGCGTAGTGCGATGAAGCGAACCGGTGTGAGTGGCTTACGAAGGAATTTAGCCGTTGCCATTGGTAATAGTGAAGATGGCGATACGGCGCGTGCATTTAATAAATCATTAGAGACAGCCAAGAATGAGATCTCGTCACTTGAGCCAGTAGTGAATGAACATATACGTTGGGCAAAACAGCGTTTGAAAAACACTAGTTAGTGTATGGCTTTGGAATTTTAATAGACCATGGAAAATAGAAATCTACCAGGCTCTTTAGCGCCGACGCTACTTTTGTCGATGCCTCAGCTTGATGATCCTGAGTTCCATCAGACGGTTGTTCTGTTGTGTGAACATGACTCCAACGGGGCTTTTGGTTTTGTTCTAAATCGTCCGACGAGTACCCTGGCATCGGCTGTAGTTCGACTTGATAAGTCACTGAGCTTCGATAGTGGTTTACAACTCTGGCTTGGTGGTCCTCTTGAACCCTACAGAGGCTGGGTTCTTACCAACAAGTTAACGGATGACGTTGATATGTTACGTATTTGCGAAGGACTCCACTTGTCAGCGTCTCCCACGCTTCTACGACGACTAATGGAATCTCCACTTGGGGAATCACGTGTACGATTCTTAACCGGTTATGCTGGTTGGTCTCCTGGTCAGCTCGACGACGAGTTATCTGCTTCGGCATGGCTTACCGCTGAAATTGATGTCGATCTGATCTTTGGAACGGATGCAGACTTGATGTGGGAAACGGGTCTCCGAAAACTCGGTGCCGACCCAGCACTACTCCAAATCGGACACGGTGTACATTAATTAAAGAAGACGTTTTAAAGGTTCTATGAAATTCGTACAACGTTAGTTGTTAAGTGCTGTGTTTCCCGCCCGTAATGTAGCAAAGATATTTTTCGAGTTTGTCTAGACCTCTTGTGGCACTTCTAACCCAGAGTAAGGTATGTCGTGAATGACTGATAGGCCGAGTAGGTTGGATGTAGAAGTACCAGGGGAGCAGGTTGTTACTGCACGTTTATATGAAGCACCTGCTCAGAATTCTCGCCTCGGAGTAACTCTTGTCCTTGGTCACGGTGCGGGTAATGGCCAAATGAGCAGCTTCATGGTTGAGTTTGCGACAAGCCTGTCGGCACGTGGTCTCGATGTTCTGACCTTTGACTTTTTGTATATGGCAAGAGGTCGAAAAATTCCAGATTCTCCGCGTCGACTCGAGGCCTGTTACCGAGCGGCTATAGTTTCAGCACGTACTTATAGTCGCCGACTTGGTAATAAAATAGCGCTTGGAGGAAAATCACTTGGGGGCCGAATTGCTTCACAGGTAGTTGCAGATTCTGAACCCTCTGCCATGTTTGATGTGCTCGGTCTTGTGTTTCTGGGATATCCGCTGCATCCTCCTGGAAAGCCTAGTCGACTACGAACAGCGCAGTTCGCTCATGTGCGAATGCCGATGTTGTTTCTACAAGGTTCTCGAGATGCTTTTGGTACTCCGATGGAACTTAGACCAATTTTATCGTCGTTTGTTTCGACCGCGAGCGTTCACGAAGTTGAGGGCGGCGATCATTCCTTTAAAGTTCTGAAACGTTCAGGATTCTCACAAGGTGACGTTTACTCTAAGATGCAAGATGTAATTGTTGGCTGGTTGTCTAAGCTGAAATCAGAGTTTAATCCATTAGGCAGTAATTCTTTTTCGTGAGAGTGGCATAGTGGCGATCCGATTAATTGCACTTGATATAGATGGTACTCTCATCGATAACAAGCAGCAGATCCCAAAAGCTAATCGACGAGCACTAGTAGAAGCCTCAGAAAACGGTGTTGAGATCGTGCTTGTTACGGGGCGTCGTCATGATTTTGCACGTCCGGTAGTCAAAACGCTGGAGATTCCTCTTACATTCATTACGAGCAACGGCGCGTTGGTCAAGAATCAAGAGGGAGTGGTGATTCGACGAAACTTTCTTGATCGTCGTACGGCGAGACGCGTACTGGAGTTAACTTCCCACTTTCGGTCTACAACGGCTGTAATTTTTGAGCGACCTAATCGTGGTCAAGTAATTTATGAACGTATTGATTGGAGTGATCCACTTAGGCGTCTTTTTTTTAAGAGTCAACGCCAGTTTCTAGACGAGATTTCACCACTTGAAAACTCGCTTACTAAGGATCCGTTACAGGTGATGTTTACCGGAAAATTAAATCAAATGAAAGAAGTGGTTACAACTCTACAGCGGTCGATGATGGTTGGTGATTATTCCTTAAATGTAACCGAGTACGAGGCGAAGGACTTTTCCATTGTTGATGTAGGTGCCCCTGGGTGTACAAAGGGTACGGTTTTGGCGGATTTGGTTCAAGATCTCGGTATCGGGCGTGAGGAAGTTCTGGCTATCGGAGACAATCTAAACGACACGGGCATGTTGGAGTATGCTGGCGTCGGTGTTGTAATGGGAAATGCTGCTATTGAGCTTAAGCAACTTGGCTATCCGGTTACACTGAGTAATTGTGAGGCTGGTGTTGCTGCTGCGATTGATGAGTATGTATTTGGACGTCAACCATAGGAGATTTTTTGTACGACAAGCCTAAGAGAAGATTCGGACGGATTACGGTGCTGAATATCCTTACAGTGATTATTATGGTGGCGGCTGGGTCCACGGTCGTTGCTCAGGAATTGCCTTCCTTCTTTACGACTGAACGTTCGATAGAAGAGATGCAAAACAAGCAAGTTGTTCTTGATACCAGTTTTGGGACAATCATCCTAGAATTTTTCCCGTTGGTGGCACCGAATCATGTTGGCTACTTTCTTCAGAATTCTGAAGAGGGTGTTTACACTTCGACGATTTTTCATCAGGTTTTCAGACACGGCATTGTGATCGGAGGGGACCCTCTTACTCGTGACGAAGACAACCGTGACCGATATGGAACTGGCGGTCTCGGTGTTCTTAGATCTGAAGTTAGTGAGAAGAAGCATGTGCGAGGTTCGGTTTCAGCGGTCATAATTCCGGATCAGCCTGATAGCGCAGGGTCACAATTTTTTATTACGATAGCGGATCAGCCGATGCTTGATGGTAAGCACTCCGTCTTCGGACGTGTTGTTGAGGGGATACGAGTAGCCGAGCGAATCTCTGAGGTTGAAGTTGATGCGGCAGGGAAGACACTTGGAAGAGTGGAGTTAAGATCAATAACTATTCGAGATCGTCCTCCGCCTGAACCAGTGCCATTCGTAGCTGAAACAGTTGAGGAGCTTGCCTCTTATCGGGCTGTCATTGAGACGAGCTTCGGTGAGATTGTGATTGCGTTTCGGCCAGAGCTTGCCCCAGAACATGTCCGGAATTTTCTACGGTTGGCTCAGGTGGGTGTCTTTGATGGTATGAGTTTCCATCGAGTTGTTAAAGGGTTTATGGTTCAGACAGGTTTTTTGCCAACACGTGAGGAGCCATTAGGTGAATCTCAGGAGCAGTATGTTCAACCTTTACAGCCTGAATTCAGTGATACGCCCCACGAAATAGGTACTGTTTCGATGGCCCGCGGTGACGATCCGGCGAGTGCTACGACATCATTTTTCATTTGTACGGCACGATCGCGTGCTCTTGACGGCGAATATACAGTTTTTGGTCAGGTTGTGGATGGGATAGAAGTCATAAGAATGATTGAAGCTGCTCCCAGTGAAGGCGAGACACCATTAGAACGTGTTGATCTGGTTCATGTACGTTTAGAACGTCAGGCCGATTTGTCTCCTGGAGAGCGATAGGGAGCGTAATGGTGAATGCGGCCTTACCTGGAGTTTAGAGACAGCTGTCTGGCGAACCTTGTAGTATCATCTTCCATACTGAATCGAGTATTTGGAGGTGCTCTCTCCCGAACCGAGTGTCGGGTATGAGCTACGTATTACGGTACTAGTAGAAATGAAGGACAAACTTATGAAATCAACGTGTATGGTTCGGGCCATTATTTTCTCCTGGCTGATTTTGACAATGATGGGGGTGTCCGTTCGAGCAGAAGAGACGACTTTGAAGGTGGATGGACTGAAGGAGTCAGTCGAAATTCTTCGGGATCGATGGGGTGTTGCTCATATCTATGCTCAAAATGAGTACGATTTATTTTTTGCGCAAGGTTACAGCGCTGCGAGTGATCGTTTGTTCCAGCTTGAAATTTGGCGCCGTCAAGCGACGGGTACGGTCGCTGAGATTCTTGGCCCACGCGAACTGAAACGAGACATTGGTACAAGGCTCCAAATGTTCAGAGGAGATCTTGGGCGAGAGTTGAATCACTATCACGACCGAGGTGAGTTGATCATTAATGCTTTTGTGGATGGTGTTAACGCTTACGTTGATACGGCAGCAGCAAACCCGGATGACCTTCCACTGGAGTTTAAGCTGTTGGGTATTACGCCAGGTCGATGGACACCTGAGGTGGTTATCTCACGGCACCAGGGGCTTGTGTCTAATGTTTGGTATGAGCTTAACTATGGCCGAGGTGTTGCGGCAATCGGTGCTGAAGCAGTTCGAGGGCTAGAATGGTTTAGGCAGGTCGATCCGATTCTTGAGCTAGATCCGGTTATTGATGGGGAGCTCCTTTCGGCCGATATTCTTGAACTTTATACAGCTTATAGAAGGCCTATTCAGTTCAAACCTGAAGACATCGTTTCGGAAGAAGCAAGGAACGATAGCGAATCTTTCAAACGACTTGCTTCGACTCTGCCGAACGAATTCGAATTAACTTCCACGCGTGATGCTATCGGGAGTAACAACTGGGTGGTACATGGTTCACGAACACTGTCTGGTTATCCAATCGTGGTGAATGATCCTCACCGTGCAATGCCGGCACCGTCTCTTCGGTACCTAGTACATCTGAATGCTCCAGGTTGGAATGTGATTGGAGGCGGGGAACCTGCAATTCCAGGTATTTCGATTGGCCACAATGATTATGGCGCGTGGGGCTTAACGGTCTTCGGGCAAGATAATGAGGATCTTTACGTTTATGAAACAAATCCAGCAAATCCAAATCAGTATAAGTATTTGGACGGTTGGGAAGACATGAAAGTCATCGCTGACACAATTAAGGTTAAAGGACAGAGCCCCGTTTCTGTTGAGCTTAAGTACACGAGACACGGCCCTGTGTTGTACGAAGATCCGTCTAATCAAGTTGCGTATGCGCTTCGAGCGGCGTGGCGTGACCGTGGCTCTTCACCGTATCTCGCTAGTTTACGTATGGATCAAGCGAAGACTTGGGAGGAGTTTCGAGAAGCCTGCAACTATAGTCGTATTCCTGCTGAAAATATGATTTGGGCTGATGTTGATAAGAATATCGGTTACCAGGCTGTGGGAGTTTCTCCAATCCGTCCGCACCATAGTGGTCTTGTTCCGGTTCCTGGTGATGGCCGCTACGAGTGGGAGGGCTATCTACCGATTAAGGCGTTACCTCATATTAAGAATCCCGAGAAAGGTTTTTTTGGAACAGCGAACAACTACCTTGTGCCAGATAATTATGATCATTGGGAGGCGTTGCACTACACCTGGGGAGACGAATTCCGTGCGAAGCGGATTGATGAGGTGTTGTGGTCTGGTCAGATGCACACGGTCGTTGACATGATGAGACTGCAACACGATGAGTTGGCCATTCCAGCGAGACTGCTAGTGCCATTCCTTGAAGATTTGCCCATGAAAGATTCTCGAGTTGAGCAAGCACGTGATCTCCTCTTAGGTTGGGATTTCGTACTGGATAAAGACTCAGTGCCTGCTGCGATCTATGTGTCTTGGGAACGGCGGCTACACGATAATATGTTCAAGAAGCTCGTGCCTGAGTCTGCCCAGCCTTACTTACGGGGTCTTAACCTGAAGCGCATGATTGACTGGTTATCGATTCCTGACGGTCGATTTGGTGACGATCCAATTTTAGGCCGTGAACAAATGTTGATTACCTCCTTGATCGGAGCAGTAGAGGATCTGGATGATCGCCTTGGGACAGATATGTCTAGATGGTCCTACGGACAGGAGGCTTTCAAGCATGCTTTGATTCGGCATCCCATGAGTGCAGCAGTGAGTGAGGAAATTCGAAAAAAGATCGATGTTGGACCACTGCCGAGAGGTGGGTACAATCGTACAGTTAACAATACAGGAGGGGGAGACAACCAAACGTCTGGTGGTTCTTTTCGTCTCATAGCGGACACCGATGACTGGGACAATTCAGTAAGCAGCTCAAATCCAGGTCAATCAGGAAATCCTGATAGTCCTCACTATCGTGATTTGTTTGAGCTATGGGCACGAGGGAAGTACTTCCCGATATTCTTTACCCGTGAGAAAATCGAATCTGTAACTGAGGAGACTCTCACTTTACAGCCTTAGTTCAAGTTGTCTTGAGCGGTAGGTGCGGAGTTGATTGCATTTTTATGACTTGGGTTCAGTCGTGATCGTTGTTTCGGCTGAACTCAAGTCCGTTCTGTTACCTCGTTCGTTTATCCCTGGAGTCAAGAGATGCCGAAGTTAACCGTTGAGGGTTATGCTCCTGTAGAGGTTGCAAAAGGAAAGCGTTTAGTTCTTGCTATGGAACAAGACGCGGCTGTAGATGTTCTTCATGCCTGTGGAGGGAATGCTCGATGCACAACGTGTCGTGTCGAGTTCGTTATAGGTGAACCCGAGCAAATAACTGCTGCTGAGCGAGATGTTCTTACTACTCGTGGTTTGACTGGTGTTCGTTTGTCATGCCAAATTTCTTGCGAGGATGATATGACGGTACGAGCAGTGAGTCGGCTCGAAGGTACTGGACGTCCTGATCCTGGTCCAACTCCAGAAGCTGCTATTACACCAGAGCCTGAATGGGTATCTCGCTAAATATAGTTGAGATGGCATCGGATCAAGCTACTGGGATGTTCTTAGTGGGTGCTTCTCTCTTTAATCCCCTTCTTTTGGCCTCTTTGTATGTATAGCCGGTGATTTTGTTTGTCTTAGCGACAGTCCCGTGATTTTTTCGTGGTTGGTCTACCACGGTAAACCTTTTGGGCATCTGGCTATAGAAGAAAAATCTAATTATTGTTAGTGAGCATTGTGAAATCTAATACCAAACGGCCAAGTGTTCCACGTCGTCATTCTCGATCTATTTCAAAAAAATCGAAAACTTCATCGCAACGCGCCAAAAGTCGTAAGCGCTCGTATAAATCAGAAACCGAAATCATTTTCGAGCCCATTCAGGTCGATCCTACTCCTATAGAATTTACTGAATTGGGTCTAGATTCTACACTCATGCTTGGTGGTATCGACCGTGGAGATGTTCGTACTACGCCTATTCAAAATGCAGTGTTCTCGATTGTTCAAGCGGGCCATGACCTAATTGCAAGTGCAGAAACGGGATCGGGAAAAACAGCAGCATTCCTTCTCCCACTCATGCAACAGCTAATTGAACGGGAGGCACTTTTAGAATCTTCTGAACAGGTTGCTGGTTATACCAAGATTCTGATTTTAGTGCCCACGAGAGAATTGGCTGTTCAGATTGAAGATGACTTTCAAGGATTTGCTTATCATGCGGCTTTGTCTGGCGTTGCGGTCTATGGTGGAGTGGCGATGGAACCTCAAGAACATGCTTTGCGCGCTGGCGTAGATTTGGTCGTAGCGACTCCAGGTCGATTACTTGACCATATGCGTGGCGCCGTGCCGAACTTCGAACGTTTAGGTGCTCTTGTGCTTGATGAGGCGGACCGTATGCTGGATATGGGTTTTTGGCCAGATGTAAGAAAAATTGTGTCGGCCTTACCCTCCCGTGGTACATCGTTGGGGCGATTGCGCCAAACACTACTCTTCTCGGCTACTATGCCGGAGGATGTCATACGCTTGGCAAGCGAACTTCTCTATGAACCTAAGTATGTTCAACTCGGTCCTCGGGGTGAGCCTGCACGTACAATTAAGCACTCGGTTTATAAAGTAATCACTTCTCAGAAGACGGAATGGCTAGCACGTTTTCTCAAGAAGGTTCGAGGTTCAGCCTTGGTTTTCGTTCAGACAAAACGCGGTACAGACATTGTTGTGAGGCGTTTGGTCTCACGAGGAATTCGAGCTGTAGCATTTCATGCGGATCGGACTCAACCACACCGGACTGAAGCTATTGAGGGATTCCGTAGTGGTAAGTATAAGGTCCTTGTTGCGACAGATATCGCTGCGCGTGGTCTTGACATCGAGGGTATTGAGCATGTTGTCAATTTTGAGGTTCCTACTTCGAAGGATGCCTATGTTCATCGAGTAGGCAGGACTGGTAGGGCCGATTCTTCCGGTCATGCCGTTACGTTGGTAGCTCCAGAGGAGCATCGGGCAATCCGTGCGCTTGAAGAGACGTTTGATTTACAACTCGGATAATGTTGTGGTAATTGGTTCGAAATGGTTATTGAGTTCAGAGTCCGTTTTTGGCTGAAGACGTTTCGTGATCGAGGAGTTTCTCGTCGCTAACACAACGCACAATAAGGATCTTGCTTTTGTGTGGTGACGTGGATGTATGGGGAGATTGAAATCATGAGATTACGCATTGTGGGCATCGCTTTGATTGTCCTGTTCGTTGCCAACACAATTTACACTGCTCCTCAGCCTGTTCGTGCTTCGCGAGGTATGGTTACGTCACAAAATTTAATTGCATCGAAAATTGGTGCGAATGTGCTGAAAAAAGGAGGTAGTGCGATTGATGCTGCTGTGTCGATGGCGTTTGCTCTGGCTGTGACGCATCCGACTGCTGGAAATATTGGCGGTGGTGGTTTTATTGTTTATCGTGCTGCATCTGGAGATGCCACGGCCTATGATTTTAGAGAGGTCGCACCATTGAGATCGAGCCCGACGATGTTTCTCAAGGATGGTGAGTATGATTTTACACAACACCATCTCAGCTATTTGTCTATTGGTGTCCCTGGTACAGTGGCCGGTTTGTATCTCGCTTGGGAGGAACATGGGAAACTGCCATGGGAAAGTTTGGTTAAACCAGCGATTGTTCTGGCACGCGACGGTTTTGAAGTTTCGGTGGGGGTGTCTCGTTCGCTGAAGGCAGTACTGCCAAGGATGGAGCAGTATCCGGCCTCAGTGCAACAGTTTTCTAAAAATGGTATCCCCTATGAGGCTGGGGAAATTCTGAAACAACTTGATTTGGCAGGCACTTTAGAACGTATTGCTCGTGAAGGGCCGGCTGGATTTTATGAGGGGGAAACTGCTCGGTTAATCGAAATGGAGATGCAAAAAAACGGAGGTCTTATTACGAAAAATGACCTACGGGACTATAAACCAAAAACACTTGAGCCCGTTCGTGGTACCTACCGAGGATATGAGGTTATTTCCATGCCGCCTATTAGTTCAGGGGGTACAGTGTTGATTGAGATGCTTAACATCTTGGAAGGCTATGATTTGGCCAGTTTTGGTTTTGGTTCGGCTCAAGCTGTGCACTTAAGTGCCGAGGCGATGCGTAGGGCTTACGCGGATCGTGCTCGTTATCTTGGGGATCCAGATTTTAACCCTACAATGCCGATTACTCGTTTGACCTCTAAGGAGTATGCTGCTGAGATCCGCGAAACAATTGATCCTACGAAAGCGTCAATTTCAACGCCCAATAGCTTTGAATGGTCGGGTGAGAGTATGGAGACCACTCACCTTTCGGTTGTGGATGAGCAGCGTAATGCAGTGTCACTTACTTACACGCTGGAGTACGGTTACGGTTCAAGAATTGTTGTGCCAGGTGCTGGATTTCTTCTTAACAATGAAATGGGTGATTTCAATGGAGCGCCTGGTCTCACCACAGCGGATGGTTTGATTGGGACTACGCCGAACTTGGCTGCCCCTGGAAAGCGAATGCTTTCGAGTATGACTCCAACAATCCTGACCAAAGACGAGCAACTTTTTATGGTGACCGGTACTCCCGGTGGCCGTACAATTATTAATACGGTCCTCCAGACGATTTTGAACGTCGTTGATTTTAAAATGAATATCCAGGCCGCAGTTGATGCGGGACGGTTCCACCATCAGTGGTTACCAGACCACATTCGTTATGAGCGTCATGGTTTGTCACCAGACACTCTTTCTCTCCTTAAAGAGCGTGGTCATCATCTCCGGGAAGTGGGTTCCCAGGGGAACGTCCAGGCGATTTTGTACGATCACGAGTCTGACATTCTTGAAGGCGCGTCAGATCGCCGACGGCCAGACGGTGGTGCGATCGGCTTCTAAGAATCGTTTGAGTGGTTTCGTTTTTTTGTCGCTGAAGAATATGGCGCTCAGCTTGGAAGAGGAATTATCAGTAAGGCGAGCGTTGAACGATATAGAAACAAGGTTGAATTAATGAGTAGCAATTTAGCGTTCTGGCGAACACGTCGTTCGGGCAGGAATTCGTTGTTTCTTACGATCTTGGTCGTGAGTGTGCTGATTGTAGCTTCGATCGTTTATATGGTGGTTCGTCGTCAGAGTTCACTGCCGAGTATAGACTCACCTGGCTATGCTGAGACGCTCAAAGTTTTTAATGTAGGGGTGGCCGCTATTTTAGAGGACCAGTACGATTACGCTGCCATGCAGCTAGTGAGTGCTATTGACCTCTTCCCTGAGGAGCCAGCATCGTGGGCGAATCTCGGTTTAATTCAGATCCGTACTGGAAAGTTTGAAGAAGCAGAGGAAAGCTTGCTCATGGCTTCGTCACTTGCTCCCGAGAGTAGTCAAATCTGGTTATTACGGGGAATTCTTGAGAGCCGTCAAGGACGCGACCAAGTTGCCATTTCCCATTTCGAGCAGGCCCTTTCGATTGATCCTGATCATGATGAAGCTCGCTATGCGCTTGCACGTGAGATCGAGGATTTAGGCGAAGACGATTCTGACCTTCTGGCTGAATCCGAGCTCGACGAGTTACTCAAGCGTCGGGGAGAGAATCTTGCAGTTCTTATAGAGAAAGGACGTCTCGTCGCGAAGCGTAGTGACATGGATGAGTTGAATTCTGTGTTATCAAGAATTAAGCCCTATGCTGTTGTGTGGCCATCACAGGTGCATGAAAGATTTGAGTCTCTAGTCTCAGCCTCAAGAAATCCAGAGATGGATTCTATGGAAACAGAATTTATTTTTCTTAAGAATGTTCTCGCGAGGGTGCCAAATTTCAGACAAAGTCTTAAAAAAGTAACAGCTTCTCCTGACGTGGTCAGTGAGCCGTTCGAACAGTTTCTTGTTTTGCCTTGGGTAGATTCTGTTTCAGCATCGGCTGATATGGCACTGTCGTATGAAATTTCGCCGTTGAAAGATGTCATGCCTGGGACTTGGTCGTCAATGTCGGCGACAGTACTTAATGCCGATGGCGACGTAGGGATTTTTGTGGCCGATGGTACGGAAGTCCGACGGCTTGGTGGAACTGAGGCGGGCCTGCCGTTTCCAGGGGGAGATTTAAAAATAAAGTCAACTGCAGCCGGGATGCTTCCACTTGATTGGAACTATGATTTTCGAACTGATTTGGTCCTGGCGGGAGCAGGTGGACTGCGTTTGCTTCAGCAAGAAGAAGATGGTGGTCTTAAAGATGTCACCGGGGAGGTTGGGCTTCCTCAGAATCTGATCGAAGCTGACTATGCTGGAGCTTGGACCATCGATGTCGAATTAGATGGTGACCTTGATGTTGTACTGGGTGCTAGGGCTGGTAAGACTCGTGTGATTCGTAATAACGGCGATGGTACTTTTATTCCGATAGAGACACTTTCTACGTTTAATGACCTTAGAGGACTTGTCTGGGTCGAGCTTGATCGGGATGGCGATCCGGACCTGGCGCTGCTCGATGCAGATGGGCACATTCATCTCCAAAGCAATGAACGTAGTGGAAATTATACCGTGTGGTCAGATCAGAATATTGAATCAGATTTTGTGTCTGTTTCGGCGTCTGATGTTGATGGTGATGGTGTAATGGAAGTAGTTGGCTTACGAGGCGACGGCACCATTATTAGTATTTTTCGATCATTAGACAAATCCGAGTGGATTATTACGGAGCTACTACGTTGGTCAGAGGTGCCAGCTAACCTTGTGCCAGGTGAAGTGCGGTTGTTTATTCGTGATTTAGACAACAATGGTGAGAATGATTTGGTCGTGTCATCTGATTCAGTGACTAAGGTTTGGTTGCGTGATGCACAACATGGGTTTGTGCCTCTCTCGGTGGAGATCGATTCTGGGGTTTACGCGGTCATGGATTTTACGGGTGACGGACTAGTTGATCTTCTTGGTTTATCCAGTATCGGGAAGCCTGTGCATCAAATAGGGAATGGAGTTGAGAATTACCATTGGCAAATCATTCGACCTTTAGCGACTCGAGGGGATGGAGATCAGCGGATTAACTCGTTCGCTCTTGGTGGAGAAGTCCAGCTTCGTGCTGGATTATTAGCACAGAGTCAACGGGTTTCTATGCTTCCAGTACATTTCGGACTTGGTAGTTATATGAGTGTTGATGTCGTGAGGATTGTCTGGCCGAACGGTGTTTTTCAGGCGGAGTTTGACTTAGCTACTAACGCAGTCATCGATACAAAACAACGGTTAAAGGGGTCTTGTCCGTGGTTGTACACTTTTGACGGAAACGGCATGAAATTCGTGACAGACTTTTTATGGCGATCTCCGTTAGGCCTTCGTATTAATGCGCAGGATACAGCAGGAGTTACTCAGACTGAAGATTGGGTCAAGATTGAAGGTGATGAGCTTGTCTCTAGGGATGGTTTCTATGAACTCAATATCACAGGAGAGCTTTGGGAAACCTTCTTCTTTGACCACGTAGGTCTTCTCGTCGTTGATCATCCACTTGACACAGAAATCTTCGTTGACGAGCGATTTCATGCTCAGCAAAAGGCTCCTCTTGTGGTTCGACAGACAACACGACCGCAACCAGTCGTACGTGCTTGGGACGATCATGGTACTGATGTTACAGCGCTGATTCGTGATCGCGATGGACAGCATCTTGGAACGTTTGGCCGTGGAGATTATCAGGGAGTTACACGTGACCATTTTGTTGAGATTGAGTTGGGAGATGACGTGTCTGAGTCAGGACAGCTCTGGCTCCTCGGCCATGGGTGGGTTTATCCCACCGATAGCTCAATCAATGTTGCTATCGCACAAGGTGATCGTCAACCTCCAAAGGGGATTTCTGTTGAAGTGCTGAATGATGAAGGCGAATGGGTCGTAATCCACCCAGATTTAGGATTTCCTGCGGGTAAGAATAAGACGGTGTTAGTGGATTTAGCAGGTGTTTTCGCTGCCAAGTCTCAGCGCCGATTACGGCTACGGACGAATCTTGAAGTGTACTGGGACTCCATCGAGTACGCGTTTGGTTTAGAAGATCGAGACTTGAGGACCGAGCGTCTCCCTATCGTGACGGCCGAACTTCGTCACCGTGGGTTCTCTCATACGAGTGTGGCTGATGCATTCTCACCAGAACTTCCTCATTACGAGAAAATTGTTGGTACCGGACAACGCTGGCTCGATCTTATTGGCTACTACACTCGCTTCGGTGAAGTGAACGAATTGCTGAATCAAGTTGATGATCGCTATGTGATTATGAATGCTGGTGAAGAGCTGGCCCTTCAGTTCCCGTCTCTTGAGCTACCGCCAGAGGGCTGGAAACGTGATTACGTGTTGATTGGTGATGGCTGGATCAAGGATGGTGACTTTAACACTAGCTTCTCAAAAACAGTGTTACCCTTGCCGTCTCATGACGATCCTTTATACTCCACCCCTCCTGGGCATCTTGAGAATGATCCGGTGTATCGTCGTTATCCTGAAGATTGGAAGAATTACCATACCCGCTACGTGAGTCCAGACCGTTTTTTGAACCCTCTTATGACTTCTCGAAAGAGTGTTGAAACCGCTGAGAGATAGTTGGTTCGGTCTGATGTTTAGTGTTCAACTGGATTTCTACCAGAGACCCAAGCACCGAAGCCGCCCAGTAATGCGCTGACATTTTTTACGCCCACACTCTGAAGGATCAGTGCCGCACGGGCACTGGTGTTTTCAGCAGGTCAAGTGCAATAAGTGACGATGGCTTTAGTCGTCCCCCGTAATTCATCAGCGCGTTCGGCTACAGTCTCGAGTGGTATCGAAATTGCGCTGGGGATGTGGCCCATTTCGTACGTTGCGTTTGGCCGTACGTCAACCACGATCACAGCGTCTCTCTCGAGCAGGCTCTTTAATTCATTGATCTGAGTTCGTTTAGCGAGGTCATTGTTGTCTGTGCGCCACTGTGCAGTGATCGGCATTACCGTGGTGACTGCAAGTATCAGCAGACTTAGTAAGGTTCGTTGTCTCATAGGTAATTATTTTAGAATTCAAGCAAAGACTCAACCTGAAGTTTCTTTTTTCTCCCCGGGGCTTATTTTATGGGGAGATTTACTGCCTTGACAAGTTACAACGTCTGGCCGATCATGCTCGAATCAGGAAGGTATTGTTTGTGCGTTGTCAAAAATGTTTCGGTAATTTGGTGTTCGGATTTGAACTAGTGAGGAAATCACCCATGCGCGTATTGACTTATTTCTTGTGCTTAGTCGTTTTTACAATTGGTTGCTCTGGTCAGAACGAAGTGGAGACAGAGAATGTGCCAGTGGATGTCACTCCTTCTCTTGGTATCAGACCCAATGGTGATACGGAGATTAAGCCTGATCTGACACAGGTGTCTGATGAGCTTCAGGAGGTCTTTGCGTACATCGATGACCACATTGATGAAGATGTAGTTAGGCTGCAACGGGAACTTCAACAGCCTAGTATCTCAAATACTGGCGAGGGTATTCCTGAAACAGCACAACGAGTTCGGAGTTACTTCGAAGAACTAGGATGCCAGGAATCAACTGTTAATGAGGTCGGTGAGACCGAGTGGGGAGCCCAGGGTAATCCGGTTGTTTACGCGAGATGCGATGTCGGCGCAGAACGTACCCTGCTGCTGTACTGGATGTACGACACAATGCCGATCACTCAGCCTGACCTTTGGAACTATCCACCATTCAATGCAGAAATTGTTGAGCAGCCGCCTTTTCCGAAAGTGGTCATTGCTAGGGGTGCCAGCAATTCTAAAGGGCCTCAAATGTCCCAGCTTAATGCACTTTTGGCGATCAAAGCTGTGACTGGAACGCTACCCGTTAACCTAATTGTCGTAGCTGAAGGTGATGAAGAGCGAATGTCAATTGGGTTCAGAAAGTTTGTTAAGGAAAACGTTGAATTGTTCGAAGACG
>CAZQMT010000020.1:9784-23361 GCA_964594555.1 uncultured Vicinamibacterales bacterium | reverse complement strand
GTATCGGCCCCGGAGAGTACGACCGACGAATCAGAACGTTTATTCCCCGATACAGAGAGATGCTCAGGGAGGCATCAAAACCCCTAAGTCTCTTAACTCAACAACAACTAAAAATCCTAGACTTAGGTATCGGCACAGGTGCCCTCGCAGCATGTTGTATAAAAATAGCACCTAATGCCAAAATCTATGGCCTTGACTCCGATCCAACAATGCTGAAAGTAGCAGCACGACGCCTAAAAGCTGCCGGAGCCAGGTCCTGCACACTAACCATAGGCAACTTTCTCGACTCACCATTACCTTCTTGCAATGTGGTAACGGCAGCACTCGCTCTTCATCACGTTAAGACCAGAAAAAGAAAACAACGGCTTTACGAGCGCTGTTTCTCGGCAATTCGCCCGAAAGGCCTCTTAATTACCGCAGATTGTTTCCCGCCGAGTACACCATTATTAGCACGACAGGCAAAAGAAGATTGGATTCTCCATATGAGAAAGGTCTATACACCGAGACGAGCCCGCTACTATCTCTCAGCATGGGCTCGAGAAGACACTTACTTTCCACTAAAAACAGAGCTTGAGATGATCGGTCAAGCCGGATTTAAAGCCGATGTGATTTGGCGCAACGGTATTTTCGGAGTGATCGCGGCGAAAAAACCCGTCACGTAAAGTCCACAACCGAACTTCCTGCCCCACCACATAATCCAAGAGCAAACACGTAACAACTAAACGTGGTTTTACTCTCGCCAAAATTCGGCAAGAAAATGCTATCGTAGATACAGTCCAAGGTCATCTACATTCATTGGTTGATAGGTTACAGAGTGATCCGAGTGAACTCCAAGATCAAATTACTGCTTTGCTCCACTGGCATTTGTATCCTAACTTTGACACCGACCGGTGTTCAAACATCAGAACTTAATGAAAAAGCCTGGGGAATGATTCTGCACGAAGCACGAAGATTGCACCAGAACACCCGCATGGACGAACGTACAAAGCCTTCGGTCTTGGATGGTGTTTATACCAAAATACAGGCTGAACGTGGTCGGCGCTCCTATCTAAAAGAATGCTCAAGCTGTCATTCGAAAGATCTCAGAGGTGGAGAAACCGGACTCCCTCTACTCGGACGCTCCTTCAGAGCCGCATGGTCCGATAAAACGCTTGGCGATTTGTTTGAGAACATCCGCACCACAATGCCAGAAGAATCTCCCGGCCGACTGAGCGATAAGATCTATATAAATATCTTGTCATACATCCTCGAATCGAACCGTTTTCCTCCAGGGCCAGAGGCACTCGAAGCGGACCTAGTTCAACTAAACGAAATACGCCTCGATGATCATCTGGCACAATGAGGTCAACCTTTGGCCTAATTCTAGAAAGAGGTGATTTACAGTGAAACGAATGACTCCTTTGAATCACATCGTCTCAAAGATATATCCCCTGGCAATCGTCGTCTTACTGTCGACGCCCATTTCGGCACAGCAAGGCGCCACCGGAAACGAGTGGCACTTCTACGGGGGCGATTCGGGTAATACCAAGTACTCCTCACTTGATCAAATCAACAGAGATAACGTTAAAGAACTCGAAATTTCCTGGCGCTGGAAATCAGAAAACATGGGGCCTCGCCCTGACTACAACCTTCGAGCGACACCAATTATGATCGACGGTATTCTCTATACTACTGCCGGATCGAGACGCGCTGCAGTAGCCATCGATGCACGTACAGGTGAAACACTTTGGATGTACCGAATGAACGAAGGTCGGCGCGGTGAGGAAGCACCCCGTCCAACATCAGGACGTGGTGTTGCCTACTGGACAGACGGAAGTGAAGCACGAATTTTCTTGGTTACACCTGGATACCACTTGGTAGCGTTAGATGCAAAAACTGGGCGCCCCTGCCAGGACTTCGGCAATGATGGCGTAGTAGATCTTTGGAAAGGATTGGGCCGACCCGTTAATGGTGGAATCGGGTCAAGCTCACCGCCAATCGTAAGCCATAACGTTGTCGTAGTTGGTGCAGCCTTACCATCCGGCGGTGCTCCCCCCACCAAAGAAATGCCACCGGGCCACGTGCGGGGCTACGATCCTTACACCGGCGAGCAACTCTGGATCTTTCACACAATACCTCAACCAGGCGAATTCGGCCACGAGACCTGGAAAAACGATTCGTGGAACTTCACAGGCAACGCTGCCGTGTGGAGCTTACTAACCGTCGACGAAGAACTGGGATACGTCTACCTTCCCATAGAAGCTCCCACCAGTGACTACTACGGTGGACATCGTCCGGGAGACAACCTTTTTTCCCAAAGTCTCGTGTGTCTCAACATCAAAACTGGTGAGCGCATTTGGCACTACCAGACGGTACACCACGGAATCTGGGATTACGATCTACCGGCACCGCCGATTCTTATTGATATCACGGTCGACGAAAAAACGATCAAAGCCGTGGCTCAGGTAACAAAACAAGGCTTCACGTTCGTCTTCAATCGGATCACTGGAGATCCAGTTTGGCCGATTGAGGAACGACCTGTTC
The DNA here is from genome assembly GCA_964594555.1 of uncultured Vicinamibacterales bacterium. GTDB lineage: Bacteria > Acidobacteriota > Vicinamibacteria > Vicinamibacterales > CAZQMT01 > CAZQMT01. The sequence continues at coordinate 20,838 of CAZQMT010000020.1, read as the reverse complement.
TCCAAACCGATGTTCCAGGTGAACAAACAGCACCGACACAACCGTTCCCGACGAAACCCCCACCATTCGATCGCCAAGGCGTCACACTTGACGACCTCATCGACTTCACACCTGAGCTATACGCCGAAGCTGTCGAAATTGCTTCGACCTATCGTTTGGGCCCGCTCTTCACTCCTCCATCACTCATCGATCCGATGGGGACCATGGGTACACTGATGCTCCCCGGATCCACCGGCGGAGCTAATTGGACTGGCGGGGCCGTCGATATCGAAACTGGAATTCTCTACGTCTCTTCTTCAACAAATCCAACCGTCCTCGGACTTGAACACGACCCTGAACTTTCGAACATGGACTACATCCGGGGAAGAGGAAAACGATGGCCTGGAGCCGGCGGCCCACAAGGGCTCCCACTTATTAAACCCCCCTGGGGACGAATAACCGCTATCAACCTCAATCAAGGTGAAATCCTCTGGACGATACCGAACGGGGAAGCTCCAGACTACGTTAAGAAACATCAAGCTTTGCAGACTGTCAATTTACCCAGAACAGGCCGTGCCGAGCGAGCAGGACTCCTCGTCACTAAAAGCTTACTTTTCGCAGGCGAAGGCGCTGGACTTTTTTCAGCCACACGAGGGGCCGGTGGTCGTATGCTACGCGCCCACAATAAACAGACCGGAGAAATCATTTCAGAACTAGAACTTCCCGCAAACCAGAGCGGCATCCCGATGACTTACGCCCTCCCAGTCAAAGCCGCAGATGAAGGCGAACCAGCTTACAAACAATACATCGTCGTTGCAGTTGGAGGTTTTTCTTCAAATCTTTCTTTACCACAAAAGCGAAACTCAGGTTCATCAGGATATCCCCGGATAACATTAACCAAGTCAGCGAATCTTAAATTCAACAAGGAGTGGAGGACTTCCAGCATCACTGAACCACGTGGTCGATTCCCTAACCATATCCACCGCCAAAAGATAACGTCCTGGGACGTCAGGTGCTTTCACCTTCATGGCCACATCAAGCTCTTCCTCTGATAAAACGGCTCGAGGAAGCGCAGTACGTTCACCATCAAGGATTAACATAGTTCCTCGTTGATCAAGCCAGTGGTAGCTAAGGAAATCAGGGCGGTCATTGGTCATGCTAGACCAACGACGCCAGCTCTTATTCTTTAGACGGATTTTAGCCGTCAGGTTTTGTTTCGTCTGTGTCTCTCGAGGACCATCGTAACTCAAGTAACGAACGTCGTACGGCCCTCGAATTTCTTGTGCCCAAGATATTCCTTCCATCGGAATAGACGGTGCTCTACGAAACCATGCTTGTTCTTTTTCTATTCGCTCGTCCCTCTCACCTCGATAGGCGTATATGACAAGATGTTTCGCTAATAAATCAAGATTCCTCTCTCGTAGGAGATCGTCGACTTCCACATAGAGCTCATAGGTAAGTTTACCGAACTGTTCTCGGCTTTGAGATTCGTGCTCAGGATTCGGTGGATAACTCTCAAGCCCAGCAACTGTTCCTTGAATTTTAAGACCGTATCCGTCAAAGAAATGTTCAAAATCTTCGATCGAATAACGGTGTTCGATGGGCTCTTCCCGTTCATCACCTCCAAGGTTTCCACAATCCGTTGTGGCCTGAGGTTCCCCAGTGGCATACGCCAAGTGTGCACGGATTTTTTCCATATCGTGCACGAGCCAGTCGAAGTCAAGCTCTTTATCCCAGCTCCCCTTCCAATCCCCCCGAGGCTCGATAAGTAGAAATCTCTGAGAGGATTGCCCAATCCTCTCTAGAAACAACTTCGGTCTCGTAACATGGTGAAATGAATCGAACATTAAAACCAGGTCTACAGATCTTTCTGGTAGAAAATGCTCGACATTTTCTACCTTGAATGACACGTTCGGTAAACCAAGTGTCTGCACATAGGAACGGGCACGATCAATTCCTGATCGACTATGATCAACCCCTTCGAAACTTACTCCGGGAAACCGTCGTGCGAGTTCACAGGTAATCTCTCCAGTACCACATCCCAAATCCAGGACCCGGTCTGCATCACGAACGAACGGAGCAGCAAGATCAGAGAAACGACGAATAGTAATGTTACCTGGATACGAAAAACGGAACGGATCGATTCGTTGTTTCTTAAATAGTGAGTCGTGATAAATTCTGTCACGCTCAGGAGACCAGCGTTGCCAAAACGCCCGGATGTACCGCAACCCACTTCGTAAATGTCTCAGTGACATATATGAAACCTCTAGTAACCGATGGGATAAGTCTCTCGTCTTACATCACCAGCAGCAATCATCGTACCCGTTTCGAGATCACGATATGTCACGGTCGGAGCACACGCTTTCCAGTTCCAAAGCCCCCACGACCTGACATCGTGTCCCATCTCACGTAACCTTTCAGCAGTCTCTGCCGGTATGCGATCTTCCAGGTTAAGCACGGCAGGTGTCTCAGCGACATCACTCCCAGTTGCTATAAAGTTATTGCTACCGAACCTCGGCTGATCGAGTGCTTGCTCTGGAGACATGCCCCACAATACAACATTAAGAAAGACCTGCAGTAACGCCTGAAGCTGCTGATCGTTACCAGGCGTTGACATTCCCATCAACGGCCTTCCAGATTTCATTATGAGGATTGGACTATTTGTATTACGAGGTCTCTTACGAGGCCCAACAACGTTAGCTACATTAGAATCAAGATTGAACTGATACATCCGGTTTCCGAGTCCGAAACCCCATCCAGGAATCATCGGCGTCATCATGTGTCCATCACTTTGAGTCATCGAAAATACATTGCCTTCAGCATCCATTACATTAAGCGACGTTGTATCGAAAAAGGGTTGTGTCCCTGACAAAAACGTACTTTGGGGTTTCATCGATGTAATAGAATCCGAGGGCTCCTTCTGTGCGTACTGTGCAAGCATGTCACTAGACCTATTACGCATGTTGATTGGATCCCCCCATGGAGGCATGTCCCTAAATGCCAAAGCCCTATCGATCAGCTCTATCCTCTTTTTCGCATACGCTTTTGAATAAAGCATCTTTGGGATTTTCACTAAATCTGGATCCCCAAGATATCTATGACTGTCTGACATCCCAAGATTAATCACCTGAGAGAGCACATGAATGTACTCTGGGGTGTTGTAACCCAACGCCCGTAAATCAAAATTCTCGAGCATATTAAGAAATAAAACCATGCGGGGGCCCTGCGACCATGCATCTGGAACATATACGTCGTAGCCAAAGTATGTCGTGTGGAGTGGTGCCATCCACTTACCCTCATAACCAGCAAGATCATCGTAGGACATCAACCCGCCTCGTTGCGTGTAGAAATCAGCGACTGAGTGAGCTGGCTCACCTTTATAAAACGCATCACGAGCAGCCGAGATCCCCTCTGACCTTGAACCTCCCACTGACAAGATCTTCGCTTCAGCGTCCATCATGTAACGAATAAGCTTCCCGAGATCTTTATTGACCATCAGATCACCAATCCGTTGCTTCCCAATACCGTGTTGGTACCAAAACAAAACGTTATAAGGAAATTCTCTGATACCCTCCTCCTGCTCATCAAGAAGCCATTTCTGCATTTTGTATAAATGGTAGCCTCCTTCCGCGATGCGTAGCGCATGCCCAGCCGCGTTTAAAAAACTAAACGTCCCGTAACGTTCAAGCGTAGCCAGCCAAACGTCTACATCTGCAGGTACGAGAGCCATGTTCATGGGCCTCTTACCCATTTTTTGAAAGTACTCAAGAGTCGCAGATGCAGGAGACAGCCCTACACCAACACGAGTAACTACTTCCTCACGCTTCGCGTCGTAAATCACCAGTGGAGCGACCCCAGTCCATCCAGCAAAACCCATTTTTGTGACCTTAAGTGCCATGGCCGCCGTAACGCCCGCGTCAAAAGCATTGCCGCCATTCTTAAAGGCATCGATCGCCGCCAAACTGGCCAAGTAATGTCCCGTAGATACAACACCTCTTGTACCCATAATTCTCGGACGCATCGATTCGAAGTTTTCTGGACTATAGACATGACCGTAACTTCCAAATGGTCTAACCGTCCCTAAGAGTTCCTGATCATCTACCACCTGACCACTGATATGGACTGCCACACCTAAGAAAAAAATAGCGACAACGACAAGAAGAATTTTTTTCATGATCTCCTTCTTCAATTAGAACTAACTGGCATAAAAAATGCAGCCAGACGCCCCTAATGAAGCATCGGCGAAACGTATACCGTCCCACCTTTCATTACGAATCGAACTTGTTCAAGCAATCGAATATTTTCAAGGGGGTTCCCTTCAACAGCAATTACATCCGCCCACTTTCCAACAGTGAGCGTACCAACTTCTTCGTCCACCCCAATAAGCTCTGCGGCATTGGCTGTCGCCATCGTAATAGCATCGAGCGGTTTTACACCTAACTCATCCACTAAAATGCCAAAGTCTCGTGCATTTAGCCCATGTGGAAAAACTGCAGCATCGGTCCCATAAGCGAATCTAACGCCCTCTTCGTAGGCACGACGGAGTCTAATTCGTTGCTGTTCTGACATGGCCTTTGCTTTCTCTATCGCGTAAGACGGAATCCCGTGCCTGTCGCCCTCCTCGATAATAAAGTCAAGGGTGAAAAGAGTGGGTACAAGAAACGTCCCTTTTTCCTTCATAAGCACAATACCCTCATCATTAATCAAACTTCCGTGCTCAATCGAGGCTACTCCTGCACGAACGGCAGCATTCATACCAGCGGGAGAATGAGCATGAGCCGCTACTTTTCTCCCGAGCATGCTAGCGGTTTCAACAATCACCCGGAGCTCCTCATCGCTGTATTGCTGAGCACCAACCTCATCCCCAGCAGACAGCACACCTCCAGTCGCTGTAACCTTAATTACATCAGCACCATGCTTGATCTGTGTCCTGACAGCTTTCCTCACTTCACTCGGCCCATCGGCAATCTCTGCATAACCAGGTAAATTAAGATCAGAGTTCCAACCGTTAATGTCCGCATGCCCCCCCGTTGTTCCAAGTCCTCGTGTTGCAACACGCATACGGGGGCCAGGAATTAAACCTGCTTCAATGAAATCGCGCAAAGCAGCATCGGCATAACTACCAGATCCGATGTTGCGAATCGTAGTGAAACCAGACTCAAGTGTGATATTGGCATGTGCCACACCAAGAATCGCCCGATGAGCATCAGACTCACGCAACCGATCGGTATCTCCACCGTCACCAGGTCGGCCAGTGAGATGAACATGGCAATCCATTAAACCAGGCAGCAAAGTGTACCCAGACATATCAATCGTCTCAGCATCTTGTGGAATCTCGACTTCACCCGCTTTGCCGACTGCAACAATTCGACCTTCATTGATAACCATCACCGCATCATTGACTGCTACAGCACCCGTGCCGTCTATTAACCGATCAGCACGAATAACCGTGATCTCCTGAGCCGCGACCGAACATCCAAGACACAACACTACGAACATCCACTTGGTCAACGTTAACCAAAACTTCATCGCCCCCTCCTTCAATTCTTTCCATAAGTCGAAATACGTATCGGCGCTACTTCCTTTAAACCGCAACAACCACCAAAAAACATTCAGTCGGAAAATTAAAGTAAAAGTATTAGATACTACCTAGAAACCTCAGTCGGAACAAAACAAACTTGCCACCAAAATTCGACTACACACAATGCCTAGCTCCAGAAGTGCAGCATGCTAAACTAGTACTGTCACCACATACTAATTGTGTCATCCACGGTGCAGTATCAAGGGCCCTTAAGGGCAAAAATGTCAACGCTTAATGGAACAGAGGTAAAACATGCGATTTCTTCTGGCAACACTATTAACGTGCACACTAGCAACCACTCCTATCGAAGGCCAGGAAGGCCTAAAAATCTATATTTCGGCTGATATGGAGGGCTTAACGGCCGCCGTAACAAACCAACAACTAGGTCCAGCAGGGTTCGAATATCAGAAATTTCGTCAAATTATGACCGCCGAGGTAAATGCGGCTATCGAAGCAGCGCGATCGGTTGGAGCCACTGAATTCGTAGTGAGTGACTCTCACGGTAACGGTCAAAACTTACTTGTCGATCAACTACCGAATGACATTCAATTGATTCGCTCGTGGCCGAGGCCACTCGGCATGATGGAAGGCCTCGATGATTCATTCGACGGTGTTATTTTTATTGGTTACCACAGTAGCACTACAAACCCCTCTGGGGTTCGTGCTCACACATTTTCGAGTGGTAACTACGCAGCGGTTAAACTCAACGGAATGCCTGTCCCAGAGGCTGGTTTTAATGCAGCAATCGCGGGGCACTTCGGCGTTCCCATTCTAGCTATTTCAGGCGATGACGCAATCATAGCCGAAGCGAAGGGAATTCTTGGAGACGTGGAAGGAGCAATCGTCAAGTGGAGCTACGGCTTCCATTCCGCCCGAACCCTTATGCCCGAAGCTGGCCGTCAGCTAATCAAGGAAAAGGTAACGACTGCCATCAAGCGCATCGCCGACTTCACTCCCTTCACGATAGATAATCCGGTACGCTTGGAAGTCACATTCAAGAACTACATGCCGGCGGAACTCGCTAGCTACCTTCCGAATGTCGACCGGGTCGATGCCCACACCATCGGATTCACAGGTGCGGACATGCTCGAAGTAAGTAAATTCACTCAGTTTCTAGTGAGATACCGAGCGAACCTTGAACCCTAAATAACAGGTCCTATTCTTCACTAAGGTGACCGAGGCGAGAAATAATGTCGAACTGATTTTTTGTGACTGGCTGTACCGACAAGCGTGAGCCTTTTTGCAGAAGGAGCATGCCTTTAAGCCCCTTCACTGCCTTCAGTTTCGCTAGAGAGAGCGTGACCGAAAAACGCTTGGCGAACGAGATGTCAACCATGTACCAGACAGGAGCCAGCCTGGTACTTCTAGGATCAAAGTACTTGTGTCCCTTTTTCCAAGCGAAGTGATCCGGATATCCAGATTTAGAGACTTCAGCAATTCCAGTGACACCTGAAGGGTCAGCATTCGAAGCATAAAAAAGTACGCCGTCACCAACGCACATGTCGTCTCGCATGAAATTTCTCGCTTGATAGTTACGGACACCTTCCCAGGCTGTATGTCCGTCTCGCTCTAAGTTCTCGATCGTATATGCAGAAGGCTCACACTTCATCAACCAATAACGTTTCGACATAGCAATCTCTTATTTAAATCGCCCGATCAAATATCTGAAGGCGCTATTAGATTTTCTTATGTAAACCCAGTTCACGCAGGCTCTCGACCATCATACTTCTGGATCGATCTCAGTAGGCGCGCCATGATCTGGCATAGTTCCAAGCCCTGTGTGTTTCTCTCTAAACCTTGAAAGACGAAAAGGCTGCAACATCTCGATCCTCGTATCATCGAGGATCTCCTGACTAATCAGTCGCCCCATCAATGGCGCCATCGTTATACCACTATGCATCGCGGCTAAATAAATATCTGGACTGCCATCATCGAAGCCAACGATCGGATAGTCATCCTGTGGTAATACACGCCAGCCGATAGTGACCTTTTCAAGCTCAGCCCCCTTGACCTGCTGAAGATACTGTGAGGCATTGTCCAATAAACTCTCGCCTTGTTCGCGCGTCGGTTTCATCTCAGGCGTGCCACTAAATGTCGCACCAGTTACAATTCGACCACCCACATCCTGCTTGATATGCCCATTCGGCGCCAGCGCAATCTGGTCTAGATATCGACTCTGCGGTGTAGTATGCGCCAAAATTCCTGGTGAATCCTTTAAAGGCACGTCAAGGCCAGCCATGGCAGCCAACCTCGGAGTGTCAACACCTGCAGCAACAACTAAAACATCAAGCTCAACATCTGTTTTACTCGTTTTGACCCCTCGCAGCCGTCCCCACTGAATATCAAGGCCAGTCACCTCACAGGGAGACTCAACCTTCAAGCCCATTGCCCTGGCTTTACTCAACAACACATCCACAACATGCACAGGATCAACAGTCCCTTCAGCCGAACCGTAGGCAGCTGTCACAACGTTCTCTGCAATCAGATTGGGAGACAAGCGCTCAAACTCAAGTTGATCAACGAGGTTTATCGGGTAGCCCCATTTTTGGTGAGCACGAACCTGCGCTCGGAGTCTCTGCGCACTGGCCGGATTATCATGCCACTGCAAACTCCCTCCCCACTGGACGTCTAACTCTCCGCCTAAATCGTGCTGAAGACGGCGATAAGACTCTATCCCTAGGCGGTTTAAGTAATAGTAAGCCCATGGTCGCTTTGAGAAACCAGCATTGATCCACGCAAACGAATTTCCTGTCGCACCAGCAGCAGGCCTTTCCTTTTCGAAGAGCGTCACATCTGCGCCACGTTTAACTAGATGATAAGCAACTGATGCACCAATAATGCCTCCACCAACAACACCGATACGATTTGCTCGTGCTCCAACACGTACACCTGGTAACCCTGCAAGGGTAAGCCCACCAAACAACTTAACAAAACTTCTTCTATCCATGTGGCTAATGCTCCTTGCCCCTCAAGAGTACCGATCAAAATCACCGCTCAACCTGAGTTGACTTTCCCCATTTTAACACTCAGGTCGACGAGGGTATATGCTCAAAAAACATTCCCGCCTATACACTGTTAGCATGAGGAGACGGTAACAATTCTTACAATCTTCTCAAAGGCACTGATTATAGATACCCTCTACTTTCGTTATAACCTGTAGAATAATGGAGGGCTAGAGGAGAATAGCAAATCAATAGTCTTACTTAGTCTCTGAAACCTTAAAAACCGTCAGAACCATCTTCAACGACCATGCCAAAACGTAACATCCTAAAAGCAACGCTATTCTTATTAGCAGCAATAAGCATCACAGAACCGCTTGGATCCACAAACAAAGGGTATCTCGGCACCCTTACTCCAGAAAAAGAGTTTCTATCGCAGGTAAGAAGACTCACATTCGAAGGACGTCGTTCTGGCGAAGGCTACTTCTCTCCTGATGGGACACAGCTAGTGTTTCAAAGTGAGCGACACACAGATAACCCTTTCTACCAGATCTACATCCTCAACCTAACAACAGGTGAAACCCAGCGGGTCTCTCCCGGCTACGGGAAAACAACTTGTGCATTTTTTCGACCAGGCACAGACGACATACTTTTTTCGTCAACCCATCATGACCCACGCTGGAAAGAGCAACAGGCAGAAGAATTTGTTCTCCGTGAATCTGGCCTAGAAAGACGATACACATGGGATTACTCACCCCAAATGGAAATCTACGTAACTAAATCAAATGGAGAGCCCCAGCGGATAACTTGGGCTGAGGGTTACGATGCCGAGGCCAGTTACTCACCAGACGGCGACTGGATCGCCTTTTCTTCGACACGAAGCGCATACGATCGAGAACTTTCCAACCAAGAGATCAAACAACTAGAAATCGACCCGTCATATTTCTCTGAAATCTACATCATGCGAGCTGACGGCTCCGAACAACGACGTCTAACAAATACCCTCGGCTACGATGGCGGTCCGTTCTTTTTTGCAGACGGCTCTCGTATCGTTTGGCGACAGTTCGACGTTGACGGTCTCATCGCCGATCTCTGGACAATGCAAACGAACGGTTCTAATAAAAAGCAAATCACAGACTTCTCATCAATGAGTTGGGCTCCTTACCCTCACCCTTCAGGAGCTTATGTACTCTTTTCGTCGAACAAGCTTGGCTTTACCAATTTTGAAATTTTTATAGTCGATAGCTCTGGAAAAAAAGAGCCGGTCCGCGTAACTAGCACAGACGGATTCGATGGGCTTCCAGTAATCTCGCCTGATGGCCAAACAATCTCTTGGACTTCAAATAGAGATGGAGGACATGGACAAATTTACCTCGCACACTGGAACCACGAGTACGCTCTTGACGCGCTGGCAGCATCTCCTTCTCGTCTCGTATCAACAGGAAACAACCACTGATGACTCGATCACCTTTTTTAAATTCACAGAATTTCAACGGCCTGACCACTACAGTAGCCACGTTAATCGTCATCATGGTTGGCATAAACCCGCTCTTTTCAGAACAGTCAAAAATCGTTCCTGGAACTATTTCATCATCTACTTACAACCTAATCGAACAACATATTGAAGAACTTTCATCAGACCGCCTTGAAGGTCGCTTGACAGGATCTGATGGAGCTCAGCTAGCCGCCGACTACATTGCAAACCAACTCGTCAAAATCGGCGCCAAGCCACTCCCAGGACATGCTTCTTTCCGTATACCTTTTGAATTCACCGCAGGGATCAAAAATAGCGGTTCGACTCTCAAAATAGAGAAGACGGTAACCGGAGAGAACCTCGAATGGACAGAACAACAAATGGTACAGGCTCTGCCGTTCTCCGATTCGGCCAACGTGACTGGAGCAGCTGTATTTGCCGGTTACGGTTTAACCATACCCGGCAATCAGAATCTCTCTTACGATAGCTATGCCACCATCGATGTAAAAGACAAAATAGTAATAGTCTTACGTTATTTCCCCGAAGATGTCGATCAGGACACGCGAGCCATTTTGGCGCGCTACTCTGGTCTCCGCTATAAGGCACTCGCCGCGCGTGAGCGTGGAGCCAGCGCCTTACTTGTCGTTTCTGGACCTCGCTCACCAAACGCAGGCCAAACAATTCCCTTGAGCTTCGATGCCGCTGGCTCAAGTTCAGGCATAGTGGTCGCGAGCATCGGTAGCGATATCATTAACTCTATTTTCGAGACCTATTCCAAAGATCCACTCAAACTTGATGAATTACAGCAAACTCTCGATACCGGAAATCCTCATGTCGGGGGCATCGAGTTTCCTAACCTTCAAATATCTCTCGACGTCCAACTTGAACGACAACGGAAAACTGCCTACAACATCATCGGATACTTGACCAGTGAAACAACAACTCAAAATCCAAAGCAGGCTAAATCTCACATCATGCTCGGTGCACACTATGATCATCTTGGACGAGGAGCACATGGAAATTCCTTGGCGCGTTCTGATGCACGCACCAACATCCACCCAGGCGCCGACGATAATGCCTC
>CAZQMT010000020.1:7959-9774 GCA_964594555.1 uncultured Vicinamibacterales bacterium | reverse complement strand
GGCCGTTTTAACCGTCGTCTCTAAATTCACCGAGATAGATCAACACAAAAATATCGTACTTGCCTTCTGGTCAGGAGAAGAGCTTGGACTCCTCGGCTCAACAGCATTCGTCCACGAACCGCCATTCCCTCTCGAAGCACTTTCTGCTTATATCAACTTCGACATGGTGGGGCGAATGAGAAGTAACAATTTAATCCTACAGGCAGTTGGTACAAGCCCAATCTGGCCTCGCCTGATCGAACAAGTAAACGTTCCAATAGGATTTAACATTCGTATCCATTACGACCCTTACCTGCCAACTGATGTCAGCAGCCTAAATCAAGCTGAAATTCCAAGCTTAAACTTTTTCACGGGAAGTCACGAAGATTACCACCGCCCAACGGACGTAGCCTCTGCGATCAACTACCCAGACCTCGATCGAATCGTCAATTTCGGCACGCTCCTCACGAAGAGATTGTCCGACCTCGACAAAGCTCCACCTTTTACAAAGGTAGATCGTGTGACACAAGAGGGCCCTGGACGTGATTCAGTTCGAGCCTATACTGGCACCATTCCCGACTATACAACTGAGCTTGAAGGGCTCCGTTTAGGAGGCGTCGTCGAAGGCGGCCCCGCTGAAGAGGCTGGTCTTCAAAAGGGGGACGTCGTTATTGAAATCGCAGGACAAACAATCACGAACATCTACGATTACACATACGCACTCGATTCGATAAAGATTGATGAACCGACCCATGTAATCTTCATTCGAGACAGCAAACGACTCGAGACCACAATCGTTCCTCGAGCCAGACGCTAATAATTTCCCGGCTAAAATTCTTCTCGTTCTCAATAATTCAAACTGAAAAATCTAGGTTCGTGTACGAGTCACCAACCACCGATTAGCAACAATCAAAACCACCAAAGCAAGGCCGATTTGCACAAGTACGGTCCCGACATTCGCATCACCGAATGGACTAAGCCAACCGACCGGATCAAGACTCCGTGCCTGACCTAACCACCAAAAGAATAGTACTGACGCTTCAATAGGCACAATAAAACGGATCGTCAGGTCCCACCATGAACCGATTCTAATATCAGAAGACTCATGATTGAGCTGGCACTCTCTGAACTTCCGCACTCCATATTTCATAACAGCAATAGCAAAAAAAAGTCCTGAGAGCATCAAGGCCATGCCCCAAACCCAATCTTGGTTTCTCAAAATAATTAACGATACTGAAGACGGGAACCCTAATAAAAAAGCACCAACTCCTACGATCACAGCAGACTGTTTCCTCGACATATTCAAATCAATAAGAACACGCGTGACAAGCTCAACCATCGCTATCAAACTTGTAAACGCTGCGAAGGCCAAAGCCGAAAAGAAAAGAACCATAAAAACATTTCCAAGCGGGATCGTTGCAAATAATTGAGGCATCCAAATAAAAGTAAGACCTTCATTCCCTGCACCGAATATTGTTTCTTGCAATAGCGAAGCGGTTAGTCCACGTCCCTGATTCACGCTCTCAGCCAGTAGCGGATAAGCATCAAGTGATCGTGGATCTATCGCGAAGTTATTGAGAATATTCGGCACAACTGAAAACACAGTGCAAAGCACCATGATTCCAGCCATCAAAGATAGGATATTGTTGGCCGCAGGAAGGATAAACGCATTCAGCGCTGTATCCTCTTCTTCACGAAGGTAGGCTGCATAACACAGAGCAAGCCCCCACCCTGCCCCTGTATCCCACGCATTCTGCGTTAGTGCTTCAATCCAGAGCTCCGCTCGAGCTAATTCACCCCAGTCAACGCCGAACAGATAAGCAAGTCCTTCTGTAG
>CAZQMT010000020.1:0-7949 GCA_964594555.1 uncultured Vicinamibacterales bacterium | reverse complement strand
TGCGGCGGCGGCGGCGCGGAAGTTGGTTTGTGGTCCAGGTAACGTTACGGCGCGAACCATTAGCAAGAACACCAGACCGATAAAGGCCGGCATGAGCACTCGGGCAATACGTTCAATACCCAAAACGCCACGGGCTACCACTAGTGTGGCAAGCCCAATTGCAATTCCATGAGTTATGACTGGCAACCAAGAACTCGTGAATTCTGTCCAAAAATGACTGGGCTGACCCTCCCCTAGTTGCCCAAATATAGCTGCTAGGGCATAGCGTAATGTCCAACCAGCAACAACAGAGTAATAGGACATGATGGCGGCTGTCGCTAATGCAATAAAGGCACCCATCCATGCCCATCGAGGTCCCATCAACTGAATAAATGCACCTATCGGACCTCGGCGAGTTTGACGCCCCATACCAAATTCAACCAGCACTAAAGGAATAGACCACAGGAAAAGAAAAACGATCCACGCCACGAGAAATTCTCCGCCACCATTTGAAGCAGCGACGCGTGGAAAACGCCATATATTGCCCGTCCCAACTGCCATCCCAAGCATGACAAGCATCATGCCAAGCCGAGAACTGTAACGATCTCGATTCACAAATCACCACCAGGCACACGTACGTAAGATGAGCTACTCAGACTCCAATCCACGAGGTATCATACGATGTTCTCATTTAGGCCTCAAAACACCTTTCAATTCTTATATGCGGAAAAAATTCGCGGGGCTTGTGATCACTTCAAAGGATAAATACCCCAAAAAACATCTTCATGAGAGGCAAACATCCTTAACAAGCCGAGGTTTTAATGGACAAATTTATAAACAAGACTCAACATTTCTAGAAATTCCATCCATCAAAAACGATGATCTCGATCGACGTGATCTGATTCGACACACCATTGAAACATCATCGTTCGGTTTGATTCTCATTGCAGCTACTACTCGTGGCCTTTGCTCTGTACAAATCGGTGACTCCACGACTGAACTAACAAACGCACTAACGCAAAAGTTTCCGACTTCCACCTACGTTGAAGACGACCAGGAGCTTGACTTCAACACTAGAAATCTAATCGAACTTATATCTGGAACTCCAGTAAACTCATTTTTTTTAATAGACATAGAAGCTACAGTTTTCCAATTATGCGTCTGGAAAGAACTCTGCAAAATTCCTGCCGGTGAGACCCGTAGCTATACAGATATTGCGAAGGCCATAAAGCATCCGAAAGCTATAAGAGCCGTAGCAAGTGCCTGTGCCTCAAACCCACTGGCTCTAATCATTCCATGTCATCGAGTGGTTCAAATTTGTGGAAACATTGGCAATTATCGATGGGGCGCTAAAAGAAAACGTACTCTACTCAAAAACGAACGCAGAGAAAAACTTCACGCATCCAACCAACGTCAACTACTAAAGTCTCTATAATGTGTGCATATCATCTCGATTGCTCAATCACCCTTTTTTCTAATTTTCTGAACCGGGTGGTATTCTGATAGTCTGATAGGGTTAAAAATTAGGAGTCAAGCAGCACGTAAACCTGCAAGGAGAAGGTAACAGTGACAAAAATAACTCACGTAATGCTAGCAGTAATACTGTTTGGAACCGGATTCTTCGGCGTAATCCCCGTACAGGCACAGTCTCCTGGCCAAAACCATGTTGATCACGCCTTGAAAGCATTCAAGGCAACGCCAGAAGGCGTTGGATTACTTCAAGCGGCTATCAAAGAAGCGAAAATTGCACAACGGCATGCCGAATTCGCTGCTAAGGACCTCTCAAACATAGACTCTATGAAAAGACATTTGGGCCACGTCCTACACGCTCTCGACACCAGTGCTATGTCTGAAGGTCCAGGACTCGGCTACGGCGCACAAAAAGCGACCAAAGGAGTCATCCAGCATCTCGGTTTAGCAGCCAAAACAGACGGCGCCTCTGAAAGCCTGCAGGCTCATGCTGGACATGCCATAGGTTTTGCTGAGTCAACTCTGGAACGCATCGAACTGATTAAAGGCCAGATAGAAAAAGTAAATTCATCTAATTCAGCTGACGACGCGGCTGAACATGTCAAGAAAGTACACGCTTTATCCGTGCAGCTAACGGACGGCACTGAAGATAAACCTGGCCTCGTGGCTGCGGAGAAACACCTCGGCATGATTTCATAGGCGCTCGAGTAACAGCAACAAAACCCGCTGCATCGATTTTGTGAAATCTTTAAGCCAAGTCGGGTGGTAAAACTCCACTCGATTTGGCCCACTGTTTCACAATCATCTAGCGAGACGCCTAATCCACTAGTTTACGGGGTCGTAAAACTAAAAAAGTAATCGTCCCACTCGCCAAAAACATATACGCAGGATAAACAACGATCACGAACGTTAGACTCTCAATAGCAAAGAGATTGGCAACGTTACCAGCAAAGAAGAGCGCCCAAGCCGATCTGTCCTCTCCTTCCGGTTCAAAGTACGACTTTCTGATTGTCGGTAAAGCACCAAGAAAATCGATAAACAAATTCATCAGCAACGCAATCAACGGTGATTGAAAAAACCACCATAAAGCAAGGCTCAGTAATGCCACAAAAATGCAACGGCGATCGAATGAGGTCCAACCTCCCTCTCCATAGCGCAAAGAAAGTACTGCTGTCACAAGTGGCCCGATGATATAGCTAATAGGAACCCACATTGTGTGTTGGGCCCCAGATGCGTAGTAGCTCGATCCAAGGAGTAAACCTACGGCAGTCCAAATCCACCACGTTGCTCTATTCGGTCGAGTGCCCCCTCTAAGGATCGAAAGAATGTAAGGAACGAATGCAGCAAGCGACAGTAGACCAGCTGTACGCCCAGCTAATGCAGAAATTTCATCCACTGTATGTCTCCCTCACACGCCTCACTATTCAGATGTAAGTACAAAAAATCATCAATTTGATGCAGTCATCATGATCTCAACCAACGCTATTGGAGACATCAACGGTGTTCCAACAACGGTCAGAGGAATTGATTTGTGCTCTACAGCCTCACGATAAACGTTTAGTACTTTCTCGGCATCTCGAATGTCGGTGACATAAATAAGAACTTCTTGGACATTTGTTAAATCCATTCCTGCAGCACGTAATGTGGACTGAAGATTCTCTAGAGATTGACGAGTCTGCTCTTCTACGTTTCCTGGGGCATAACCATCGTGTCCACGACCAGTCATACCAGACAAATAGAGACGATTCCCAACCTGAATCCCCGGTGAGAGTGGACTTGACGATCGTGTGGCACCTTCAGGTATTACAACTCGCCTAGAAGAATCTTTCACAGCAGTACACTGAATTTCTGAAAGGAACGCTGGATTCATAAGCCTGGAACGAACCGTGGCACGCGCTGGTGGATCGGCAGAAAAGAAAGTTCTATAAACCCCGTTCATTTCCTGAAACGCACGCGCATCATCAAGAAAAACCTTACACGCTACAACATCACCGTAGCTCATGCCTGCTGATTTTAGTACAGAACCTATATTGTCAAGCACTTGCCGGGTTTGTCCTGCCATGTCCAAAAGCTTCGGCTGATAGGTCTTTGGGTCCCGACTCGTTGCGCCAGAAATAAAAAGTGTGTCAGCAACGAGCACGCCCCAGCTATAAGGTAATGCTGGAGACTGCAACTCGTTTGGCTTTATGATTTCATGATTAACACCATATCGAACTGCTACCAAGGAGATCTGTACAAGTGCGCCCTGTGCTGGAAGATCAGCCTGTACGGTGGCACGAACCGGAGGATCAGAAGTAAAAAACGACCGATAGACTTCATTCATCGGCTCATAGTGCCTAACATCAGAAAGATAGACGTTTACGCTAACGACATGAGAAAGATCTATCCCCTCGAGCTTCAGCTTGTTTTTGAGGTTCTCAAAAGTTTGTCTAACCTGCTGCGTAATGTCACCCGTGACGGTCTCCGCACCAGGCTGCCTTCCATCTGTACCAGCTATGTACACAAGATCACCAGAAGCTTGATCTACCACTGGCCCCACAGCGGGCAGTTCAACAGTTCCCAAACTAACAACGGACACTGCAATAACTAATAACTTCACGTCTTTGAAATAATTCATCTAATTACTCCTCGCTTGAGTATTTTTTAAAGAAACACGGCAGATCTTTTTCTTTATTTCGTTCGTGCGGCTAACGACAGAGGCTTAAGATTACCAAATCGCTTCTCTCGACCTCTGATTCAACAAGTAAACCTTTTCCGCTTCTACTCTTATATTCCGACTAATCCGAATACCCGCGCCAACTGGAACAAACCGAGTCCCGAAGCAACTATTACGACTAGACCCCCGAGGCAATTTGCTAACACGCCGTTCCGATGAGCTCCTAACAAATCCTTTCGATTCATAACAACCAGAAGAAAAACAGCTGTTACAGGTAGAAGCACACCATTAGCAGCTTGTGCAAAAACAATCGCAGGGACTGGTCGAATTCCGCTTGTAGCCAAAACCGTTCCAATAAATAAAATCATCATCCACGTGGCCCGGAATCTCCTGTCGTTCATATTCATTCCCCAGCCAAGCAACCCAGACATAGTGTAGGCCGCAGCGAGAGGTGCAGTGATCGCACTCGTAACACCTGCGGACAGGAGTCCCACAGCAAAGAAATATTTTGCTGCGGCCCCTAGTAAAGGTTCAAGTTGGCGAGCCATCGTCTCAGCACCAACTATCTCTACACCACTAGCAAAAAAAGTCGTGGCCGCTGTAGTTACTACAGCAAGTGTAATCAGCCCTCCAAGTAATATCGACGCCACAGTGTCAATTCTAGACTCAGTCAATGCTTGACCTAGTGGAACCGCCTTGCGCCACTTCTCTTTTACGGAACTCGAATGGAGAAATAGATTGTAAGGCACCACAGTAGTACCGACCAAAGCAATAACCGTCCATAAAGCTCCTGAAGGCATCCTCGGTATAAACATACCAGCCAACATGTCAGTGAAACTCGGCTGGACAATGAACATCGTCATAAGAAACATGAAGCTCATTAGAACCACCAATCCGACAAGTAACCTCTCTAATACTCGGTAAAAACTTACAGCCAAAAGCCCAGCCGAGATAGCGCCGACCACGAGCGACCAAATCCGCGCTGAAAATCCTGTTAACACTTCGAGCCCCATAGAAGCTCCAGCGATATTTCCAACTTCGAAAGCAGCATTACCAAAAGTTATAGCGGAAATAATCAGAGCAATCGCCAGTACACGAAAAACTTGACTTTTAAAGGTTGTCGCCAACGCCTCCGCCAATCCCTTTCTCGCTACTAAGCCAAGCCGAGCTGCCATTTCTTGAAGAACAAGTGTTGCAACGATCGAAAAGAGCACTGCCCAAAGTAGCGCGAAACCATAGTTGGCACCTGCAACACTCGCTGTAGTAACTGTACCAGGACCAACAAAAGCTGCCATGACAAGTAGGCCGGGTCCAAATCTTTTCATCGCTGGTCCTCAAATATCGTGAAGTTTATATCTGAACATCTAACAATAACGATGCAACTCCTACTACGATTTCGGCTGTACAACCAACTTGAGCTAGTCAAATAATACTGTCTATCCAATATACGAGTACGTCGATAGATCATGAGTAGTCGAGACCATATTTTTCATCACAATAGGACACAACCTGTCATCTGAATGTTGCACGAACGAGTCTTATACACACATCAAGCACTTAATTTTAATGAAATTCCTGACAGAGCTGTTATGGCACACGTTTTGCTTTCTAAATTAAGTGCAGACTACGTTCGAGTAAACGACTGGGTCTACAGGCTCAGTGCTCAAAGGAGGTAAGCCATGAATAGAACAACAGCCGTACTGGTAACCACTCTAACCCTGATGGCGACATCGACATTCGCCAGTCCGAACGTCAAGAGAGACCACTCTCTCTTGAAAGACGTCTCCAACGTAGTAAATACATACCCTTACTACACGATCTTTGACGATGTCATGGCCTCTGTTGACAACGGCGTGGTAACCCTCACCGGGAGAGTAACCATGGGCTACAAAAGTCAAGCTCTTACGGAGCGTGTGTCAAAAATCGAAGGCGTACGAAAAGTACGTGACGAAATAGGATTACTCCCAGCATCACAGCTAGACGACAATTTGCGGCATCGGATCGCTCGTCGTATTTACGGAAATACAAATTTCGTGCAACACAACAACGTCAGCGCTCCGATCCACATTATTGTCGATCACGGCCGGGTGACCCTCAAGGGAATTGTTACTGACAACGTCGACCGTATGAAGGCTCACTCACTCGCCGTAATGACGGGTGCCTTTACCGTCACGAATGAGCTATTGACACCAAGCGAAGTAAAAGCTCCGCAAGAACAAGTAACTTAGTTCGACTGCAACTTAAGAAGTCCGGCCAGCTACAAACACAGGCCGGACTTCTATTCTTGTTCGAATATTAAATTTTCTTGAAAATTCCAAAAACTTACCAAGTATCTACCAGAAAAAACTGCGTTTGAATCTGGGTTACTTACAAGGTGTACTAAACACAAAGGCCAGTGCGATATCCCTATAATTATATCGGCCTGGCAACTTATAACTACGACAAAGCAACTTCTACGGCTTTTCGTAAACGAACCAACCCATCAACAGCATTAGAGCCTAAATGAATCCTGATTACACGTCGATTAAGAGACTGGAGAATCTTAAGATCCCCTTGAGCCTGGAAACGCCTCAAGTCACCAAAGGTATACTGCCGTCCGGGAATCTTTAGATCATCAGCACTCTCAGAAGTTAGCTGAATGAATACACCACCATTCGGACCTCCTTTATGCAATTGTCCAGTCGAGTGAAGAAACCTTGGACCGATCCCAACGGTTGTGGGCACACATTTTCTATCTCGTATCAAATGACGAATCCTTTGAAGTTCAAGATTGTTCTCAGCATTCAGTCCTATGTGAGCATTGAGTCCAAAGTAATCTCCAGCCTTGATTCTTGAAAGGTGAGCTGCAATTAATTCATCCATCGTTCGTGGAGAGCACGTCGCTCCAGCAACCACTTTAGTATTCGCCGTATCAGCAAAGAAACCAATCCCGTTAAACTGCCATGTGGGAACCTCTTCGTCGATGAGTCCGGTCTTTTCATACGAATCAGCCAGTTCCTGAGCAACCACTTTACCCGCCTCGACATCAGGTTGATCGAATGGATTAACCCCAAGAATCGATGCGGCTACCGCAGTGGCTATCTCCCAGCGAAAAAACTCTTGCCCTAGATCCATACGATCTTCAATAGTGATTCGCACCACTGGATGCCCTGCGTTTTCGAGTCTGGCTAAAGCCGCGTGCTTAGATTCGTCAGATCCTTCAGATAATCTTAAATACACGAAAAATCGATCTTTCCCATATACTTCGGGACCTGTCAGCTCTTCTCCATTCACCGGAATCAGGCCCACCCCACGTTTACCAGTTGACTCGGCAATCAATTGCTCAAGCCAACCACCAAAAGCCTCTATTGATGGCGAGATCACAAAAGTTACCTTGTCTCGACCCATTGAAGCCAATACACCGAGAATTACTCCGAGCCGAACGCCAGGATTAAATTCAGGTGCAACCATTGCTGAACAAGACTTAATCATGATTTCTGCACGATTAAGAAAATCAGGTACGTCCAGCCCCATGATGGCCGATGGAACTAGACCAAAGTTCGACAGAGCTGAATAGCGCCCCCCGATACTAGGCACACCGTACAATGTGTGCCTAAACAGATTATCCTTAGACACCTTATCGAGTTCCGTCCCAGGGTCTGTGATAGCAATAAAATGAGAGCCTGCCTGCACATCACCAACAACCCTCCGAACCTTCTCAAAAAAATATTCGCAGAGCGCCTTTGATTCGATCGTCTGGCCTGATTTCGAAGATACAACGAAGAGCGTAGCCGAAAGGTCAACCTTGTTTTCAAGTGCCCTTATCTGCAAAGAGTTAATGGAATCGAACACAAATAAATCTGGA
>CAZQMT010000019.1:22838-24125 GCA_964594555.1 uncultured Vicinamibacterales bacterium | reverse complement strand
AACATTCCAAGAGATATCTCCGATATCGTCCGATCCCCCACCACGCTTATCTTCTTCGGCAATTGGATCAGCCAGGTCCTCAATCTCAGTCGCAAGACCTTTCTCCTCCTGACCGAGCTCCTTCTGAAGAGCCTTCGCTAAAGTCTGATCATCATCACTCCAGGTTGGCAATCCAACGGCAGTGATATTTTTATGCATAGCTTCTGCGATTGGACGATTCATATGTGCTGGCCATGCACTTCCAAGCACGCGAGTAGAATCAAGTTGCGTGCCTGTCATTCTCGCTGCACCTTCCGCCATATCTATGCCAATTTCCCATAGCTCCTTAGTTCGAGGATAGTCTGTCTCTCGAAAGTAGTACCACACTGAAGCAGTCGTGGGGACCACGTTCGGCTGGTCACCGCCATCGACAATAATTGAATGGGAACGCTGCTGAATACGAAGATGCTCGCGACGAAAATTCCAACCAATATCCATAAGCTCAACAGCATCAAGTGACGAGCGCCCCCTCCATGGAGCACCGGCACTGTGGGCACTCTGCCCTCTAAACTTAAACAGTACCGAAACCAAAGCATTCCCACTTGTTGTACCCCATGAGGTGCTCATATTGTTCGACACATGAGTAAACAACGAAATATCAACATCTTTAAAGTAACCTGCTCGAACGAAGTAAGCCTTCGTACCTACCTGCTCCTCCGCCACGCCTGGCCAAAGCTTGAGAGTTCCAGAAAGACCTTTTTCTTCCATTAATTTTTTTACTGCGAGAACAGCCGTCAGATTAACCGCCTGACCAGCACTATGCCCTTCCCCGTGTCCAGGTGCTCCGACCACGAGGGGATCATGATACGCAACACCAGGTTTCTGTGAGGCCTGTGGGATACCATCAATATCGGCACCAATCGCAATCACCGGCTTACCCGAACCCCATGTCGCCATCCAAGCTGTGGGAATACCAGCGATACCTTCTTCAATTTCAAAACCATTTTTTCTAAGAATGTCGGTGACATATTTCGAAGTCTCAAACTCTTGAAACCCAAGCTCACTGAAACTAAAAATAGAATCCACCATCTGCTGGGTAAATTCCGCCATCGCCTCAACGTCACTAACCGCATCGTCTTTCAGTGCATTAACATCGGCTGCTTCTGATTGGTTCGCCAGAAGAACAATCGAATGGTTTTGGGTGATGACCACACACGTTAAAACAGCAACGAAAAAGAGCAATCGCCATACGTACATTTCAAATCTCCTCTATGGATCCGAAAAACTAACAACCAAGAAAACACTAAT
>CAZQMT010000019.1:14064-22828 GCA_964594555.1 uncultured Vicinamibacterales bacterium | reverse complement strand
AATACACCACGGAATGGGCTATTATCAGCGTTCGTCTCACGATTGTCCTACCGAATCACTCAGTAGTGCAAGAGTTCATTCGTAACCCCATAGCGCCACACAACACATAATGGGTAAGCATGACGACCACTGATACTCAGAATCGGCCCCTTTATAGTCTTCGACTTTCGGTAACGGACAGATGTAATCTGCGTTGCCAATATTGTATGCCAGAGACAGACTACGTCTGGCTTAATCGTGAAGCGCTCTTAAATTTTGAGGAAATTGACCGATTAATTAACATTTTCACTAGCGCAGGAATCGAACGTGTTCGAATTACCGGAGGAGAACCTCTCCTGAGACGAAACCTCCCAGCATTAATCCAACTGATTTCTGCGAAAGATCGAATCAAAGACCTCGCTCTGACAACAAACGGGATCCTTCTGGCATCACAAGCCAAGTCCCTAAAGATCGCCGGACTTCACCGCGTTACCGTCAGCCTGGACACTCTTCGGCCAGATCGTTTTTTATCTCTCACCAAGGGAGATTTTCATCACCAGGTAGTTAACGGAATCGACACTGCCGCCACTACTTTCGGTCGCCTGAAAATCGACACCGTCGTAATCCGAGACGTCAACCAGGACGAACTTGTTGAGATGATCGAGTTCGGCAAGAAAAGAAACGCTGAGGTGCGCTTTATTGAATATATGGATGTCGGAGGCGCCACTAAATGGTCAATGTCTTCGGTCGTACCACGAATAGAAATCCTGCAAATCCTATCTAAACACTACGGCCAAATTTCACCTATCTCGAACACAACATCTGCCCCAGCAAACCGTTTCACCTTACCAGACGGCACATCTTTCGGAATCATCTCCTCTACCACAGCCCCTTTCTGTCATTCATGTGACCGAAGTCGTATCACCGCTGACGGAATTTGGTATCTCTGTCTATACGCCACGCAAGGCGAAGATCTTCGCCAATCTCTACGCAGTGGTCTTAGTGACGATGAAATCCTAAACCAGATCAAATCATCTTGGAAAAATCGAACGGACGAAGGAGCTAAAGACCGACTCAAGGAAGAACTCCGAGAAGCGTTCGTGTCTCTGAAAGCACTGCGTCAAGATTCCCACCTCGAGATGCATACACGCGGTGGATAACATCTTTGCAAGCGAAGAACCGTAACAAGCCTAGGCAGTGATTTTAAAACCCAAACCCACCACCGATCTTTCTTCATAACCAAGCTATGTAGAAGGACCTGATGTTTTTCCCTTATTATGTAATCCTTGGATTTTCAGAACAGGAGCAGCCGGGGCCTCCTTCAGTACATGTTCCCGATAAAGAGCAGCCATGCGCTCGTTTTCCTGGTCCTGCTTCAGTCGTTCGGCACGTGCACGAACCTTCTCGTCTCTGGCATTCTTAGCAATCCCTTGATCATCGAGGTCAGTCTGGACCCCTGCAGCCACAGCCTCTGGATCTAGAACAAGATTGTGCTTAAGCGCGCTCATTGACACATCTTTGTTACCCGCAAAAATTTCGTGACGGCCATGCTCTTCGTACCACTTCGTCAGCGTAGCTGTCATATGCATCTTCTCAATGATATTTCGCCACCCAACTCCTGTGTTATAGGCACAAAACGAAATCTCTCCCTCTTGCGTAGCGTAAGGAATAATGCATCGCTCAGTTCGACGAAAATCATA
The DNA here is from genome assembly GCA_964594555.1 of uncultured Vicinamibacterales bacterium. Classification (GTDB taxonomy): domain Bacteria; phylum Acidobacteriota; class Vicinamibacteria; order Vicinamibacterales; family CAZQMT01; genus CAZQMT01. The sequence goes on along the minus strand of CAZQMT010000019.1, from coordinate 21,149 downwards.
ATTAAAGAGATCCTGAAACCACATGCCAGCAATAAACAGAAAATTCCAACGGTCTGAACGTCGCTTTTCAATATCAACGCTAGTGCGATCTCCAGTCACTTTGCCATAATCACGACCGGTAGCCCCAAAAGTTTTATCGAACTTCTTCATCAAATCGACAAGCTTTAAGTGTTTAGGGGCCGCAAAGGGATCATAGTTTTTCACCAACGCAATCATCATTCCTAAGATCGAGGCTGTTTTACCTCTGGCAGCATCATTAACCCTAGCAAGGTCCTTGGCCAACTGCTCAGCCTTAAGAAACGCTGTAACAGGAACAGTCTCTTTCGTCTCCTTGTCAATCATCACAGCCATGCCGATGCCACAGTTAGGATGGCAACCGCAATTGAGCTGCCCCCAGCTCGCTTGAGGGCCATGTACTAAATCAGCCCAATCCGTAAACGTCCCCATAAATGAAATAGGGAACCAGTCGCGAATCGGCTCACCAATGCCCGTTTGATTCTGCACATCATGTGCTAGATGAGACAACGTGTAGCGCTGTGCGTACCGACGTTCATTTGTAATTTCCTCGTCACGACCAGTGAAAGATACTGGCTGAAAAGAAAGAAAGTTGATTTTTTTAGGATTATCTAAGGCGAATTGGACCACACGTCCGACTTGCTCATTATTGACACCGTTCAAAATCGTTATAACAGGAACTATATCCACACCTGCGTTGTGCAGGTTTTCGATGGCCTGGAGCTTTACGTCGAATAAGTTGCCAACCATCCTATGAGAATTAGCTGCATTCCCGATTCCATCAAACTGAAGGTAGGCGTAACGAAGTCCAGCGTCGGCTGCCGCTTTTGAAAAATCTGGATTTTTAGCAAATTCAATACCGTTGGTGGCCGCTTGTACGCTGTTATAACCAACTTCTCGAGCATAGCGCACCGCATCAAGAAAATGTGGTGAAATGGTCGGCTCCCCACCAGAAAACTGCACCGACATTTGTCGCTTCGGCTTGATCGAAATCGCGTTGTCAAGCAGGGCTTTAATTTCATCCCAGTCGAGCTCATGCACAAAGCCCACTTGATTCGCATCCATAAAGCACGGATCACACATCATGTTACAGCGATTAGTTAAATCGATCGTTAATACCGAACCCCGCCCATACTTAATCGTGCTGCTGCCGTGATTATGGAGTTTTTCGTCGTTATGAGCTCGCATATCACTTCCCGGAAAAACTTCTTCAAGGTGCTTGAAAAAGGCCGGGTCAATCGACATGACATCCTCAAAATGCCCATGGACCGGACAATCCTTGACCATGAGGATTTTTCCTTCACGCTCGATGATGTGCGCCTTAATCTCACCCACCTTCTCATGGAGAAGCACCGTATGATCACGCTTCCCATCAACGATTTCTTGACGCGCTTCTCTGACACAGACAGGACAAAGTGAATCGGTTTCCCTCGGCCAACCGAGTGGGGGTTTGATTTTCTGATACGACTTAAGTAACGGAGTATCAGACCAGTTTGGAATAAACGAAAGGTTGGGCTTAACCTGATTAAAAGTATCAAAAACAGGCCACACAGCAGACGCTACGTAGGTGAGCCCCTTCTCAACATATTTACCTGGCTTATGCATAAAAACCTTCGATCTGAAACAGGCTCCGATGTACTACTCGGAACCCTTACAATCCATAAATGACACTTTCTCCTTTTCCCACCTCGGGCCTAAATTTTATCAATCCAGCAATGCTGTCTCAAGTCCCTATCTGGATATATCTGTTGTCGTTTTCCCTAAGCCATTGGTACCTTATGGGTTACAATTTCTCCTTTTCGACTTCCTAATATGGACCCGGCCGCATGAGCATTCTCAATTTTCGATTTCGGAGACTGCTAGGAATCGCAGCAATGGCCTTAGCCTTTGCCGCTTGTCAAGCTGATGAAAACCTCTCGACTCCGATAAGCCCGTCACCTCCGAGCCCGCCCCCAGAAGTCACTACTCCAGAACCAGAACCAGAAATCATCGTCAAAATCACTTCTGTTGACACGGTTCTCTCTTTTGGGGACAGCATCACCAATGGGAATGGAAACACTGGAATAGCTTATCCGATCAAGCTTCAAGCATTACTTCAAGCACAATATCCATCACAAACCATAACGGTCAAAAACGCCGGCATCGATGGAGAGCTCGCGATGGACGGAGTTGTACGATTGGCGGGAACCATTGCTCCGAATGACGCCCTCGTCATACTGCTTGAGGGAGTTAACGCCACGAATAACAGCGTCCCAACATCCTCGATCATTAATGCCCTAGAGAGCATGGTGCAGATCAGCCAAGCTTCTGGCAAAGAGGTCATCCTCTGTACGTTGCCACCCGTATTCCCCAACGCAAACGGATACTACAAGGCAGACCCCATCAAAGTCGAAGAAATCAACGCTCAGATCCCAAGCATCGCTGCCAGCAAAGGAGTGATACTTGTCGATATGTACGCTGCGTTCGGGACCGACACGAATCTCATGAGCGATGGCTTACATCCCAATGATGCAGGATACCAACTCATGGCCGAGGTACTATTCAACGCTATCGTGACAAATTTCGAATCAACAGAAACCCTGTCACGCTAATCACCAAAGACAAGCGATATCTACGAAATTGAACAAGATGAACTCTGCTGACGTCGTCGTCGTCGGAGCCGGTGTTTTCGGAAGTTGGATTGCATACTTACTTCGGAAAACAGGCCGAAGTGTCATTCTCCTTGAGTCTCAGTCTCCAGGCCATGCACGAGCAAGCTCCGGCGGAGAAACACGCATAATCCGTATGAGCTACGGCCCTCATGAGCTGTACACACGCTTCGCAATCCGCTCAATGCAGCTTTGGCAGGATCTCGACCAACAAGCGTCAGAAAAACTTTTTTACCGAACAGGAGTTTTATTGCTCGCACGTAACGACGTCCCCTACGCGCCAGCTACCGCCGCCACTCTTAAACAATTGAACGTCCATTGCGAACAACTCTCCCGTTCTGATCTTGAATATAGGTACCCGCAATTCGAATTTGGTCCTATCAACTGGGGCCTTCTCGAACCAGACAGTGGTGTTATCGCTGCAAGACGGGCAGTAAAAGCGACCTTCGAGCTCGCCTTAAAAGCGGGTGTAACAGCCTACCGCGGTGTAGCCACCCCAGCCTCCTCTGCCGGTTTACCCAATGGTCTCACAACCACCGACAACGAAACCATTCAAGCAGGCACTTATGTGTTTGCGTGTGGACCTTGGCTCCCAACACTGTTCCCAGAAATTCTATCTAAGTGCCTTTACCCTACACGACAAGAAGTTTTTTTCTTTGGCGCCCCTCCAGGAGACAACCGCTTCGCGCCACCGAATCTCCCAACTAACATCATATTTGGAGGGGAAGCGTACTGCGTCCCTGACCTTGATGGACGAGGTGTAAAAATTGGGATGGATCACCACGGTCAACGTATCGATCCTGATAATGACGACCGCATACCGAGCACTGAAAAGCTACATCGCGCTCAATTGATTCTTGGCTCAAGATTTCCTGCGCTACGTGGAGCCCACTAGTCGAATCTCGCGTATGTCAGTACACAAACACTTCAAGTGGAGATTTTCTTGTCGATCGACACCCCAAACATTCCAATATCTGGCTAGTCGGAGGCGGGTCAGGACACGGATTCAAACACGGACCAGCAGTGGCAGATTATTTTATTTCGCAACTTGACGGCCGTGTGCCTGCCGAACCCCAACTCACACTAGCAACAAAAAACACTGTGCTACAACGCACCGTATACTAGAGCATGGCTGTACATTAGCTAAAGCTCTTAGTTCCATTTGCACGATCGTACACAGATACTGCAGCGGCCCCATAGTAGCGACAGGCAAGCCAATGAGGAGAAACACCTAAATAAAAAAGGGCGGCGAGAAGAATGTTCTCTACAGTGCGCCTGCACCATCCATCACGTCGCCAACGCCTTGGTGAGACCAAGACTGGCACTGATGAATGCACCAATCGACCAGCTCGTCGCAGACGTCGAATTAAGTCGATGTCTTCCATCACTGGTAAGTCACGATATCCTCCAAGTGCCTGGAAGATCTCGTTTTTAACAAACAAGGCCTGATCGCCGTAGGCCAAACCAAACCACCGCACACGCTGCCTTACTCCCCACTCGATGAATCTAGCTGATCTTTCTGACGCATTTAAGACGAATCGATAACTTCCCCCCACTACACCATTCAGATACTCGATGCGTTCTAGCTCACGAATCCAATTTCGGTGCAGACGACTATCTGCGTGCAGAAAAAGTAACCACTTTCCCGATGCAACCGCTGCACCAGCGTTCATCTGACGCGCTCGCCCCACGATACTTTCGATCCAACGCACGTTGGGGAATTCTTTTCGCAAAGCACACATTCCCGCCTCAGGCTTATCATTCAGACAGCCGTCGACGACGATGATTTCTATTTTTGTGCTTAGTAACAGGCCGCGCAGTGCTTCGCCTAACGACTCAGTCTCACGAAGAACTGGAATAACGATTGAAACTAATGGAGACATCTCGCTCTGGCCTCAAGACGATGCCCAGCAGAAGACCCGCAATATCTCGAGGAAATCGACCGCGCCACCTGAAAGCCTCTCGGCAGGAATCTTCTTCTCAAAACCAACGGCAACTAAAGACGATTAGTACACCCTGGGCGACACCGACATTGGATAGTCTTGTCACCATCCGTGTAGTAGTTATAAGTCAACTCCTCGCCGGCCTTAATGTTGCGTGCAGCACAAATCCAAATCGTTCCATCAATAACATTTGAATAGCAGTTCGGCTTACAGGCATGATTAATAAATCGTGCAATATTTCCACCGACACCTGCATCAATTGACCAAGCCCTGTTCAGCTTGAAACACCAAATGTGACCCTTTTCAAGGTAACGAATCTCGCGCTTAGTGCTTTCCTTAGCGTTAACCTTTTCCCCCGTATAATCGATAATGCGTTTGTTCTTATTGATCGATTGGCTCGTATACACACCCCAACCGTGAACCTTAGAATATTTTTTATTAAGCATTGAAAAGATAAGAATAAACCTGCCGACACATTCCGGCTCTTACAAGAACGACGAAACCCCATAAACTTCCATGCTATTCTAACACCCGCAATGACTTAATCGCGACGACTTCACTGAGTATTCTTAATTCGAATGAATAAAATCAAAACAATATGGCCTCTAATTTGGCTTGTCCAATGATAGCGGCAGCTCGGTAGTCATTCATACTGCACAGGCTGGTATAACCAAAACTCGTGCAACCCAAACTCCCTCAACAGCAACGAACCATGAGACACTTACAACCAAATTACTCTACGGGCACAGAACTCATCACTAAACTTTTCAAGAAGCGAACATCCATGAAAAAACGACTAACTAATATCGTGTTGATTTCTTCGCTGGTTCTTTTTGTAACTGTGCCTCTAAACATTCATGCACAGTCTCCACAGACTCTTGCACTCGTTGGAGGGATGCTCCTTAATGGCTACGAGTCCCCCCCACTCCATCACGCAGCAGTTGTTATTAAAGATGGCAAAATTATCGAAGTTGGACGCGCCTCAGACGTCAACATTCCAGCCAGCGCCACAGTCATCGACACACGCGGTAAAACAATGCTGCCTGGACTCATCGACCTTCATGCCCACCTAGCTATCCTTGGCCATGGGAGTTATCCGAGATGGTTTAAATGGATTGAGGAAAACGGCGGTCTAGAAATGACTGAGCGCGTTATGTCAATCTCTGCCCGCCAGCTTTTAATGGCGGGGGTTACATCAGCCGTAGATCTTGGCGCCACGCTAGAGTCGAGTCTTCATGTCCGCGATCGGATCAAAAACGGACAGATCAAAGGACCGAGACTGTTTGTAAGTGGACCATGGATAACACGCCGCATGTCAGTCTTTCCTCCCGCATACCAAAGGCAAATCAACACGCCAGACGAAGCGGCTAACGAAACCAAGAAGCTCGCTGAGTCCGGAGTCAACGTCATTAAAGCACACAGCGGTCTCGAACTAGCCGACTATCGCGCCATCGTTAAAACAGCACACAACCACAACCTTCCAGTACATGCCCACGTTTACACACCAGAAAGCGTTCGGGCGGCACTAGACGCAGGCGTCGACGTGCTCACACACGCGGGCTCCGCAGGCACCGCGCCATACGAACACGAGCTCCTGCAAGACATCGTCAACGCGGGGCGCCCAGTTGTCATTACTGCGGCTCATCGACCATGGATATTTCCAGATACCATCGCATTTCCAGAACGCCTGCAAGATCCTCAGCTTGAGCTTGACTTCCCTCCAGCAATCCACTCGGAGGTACAGGACTCCTTTAAGTCTTTCCACACTTTGGCTTATTTCAGTACGACGCCCCGTCAAATGCGTTTTAGAGAGTCTTCATTAAAGCAATGGATCGAAAAGGGGGCAGTAATGGGCATGGGGACCGATTCTGGAACACCAATGAATTTTCACACCGAAGCACTCTGGAGAGAAATCAAGGCTCACGTAGACACCGGCATGTCTCCATTGCGAGCGATCTCAGCTGCGACGCAAGTTAATGCTCGAATTCTTGGGCGATCAAGTGACCTGGGCACTGTCGAGATCGGTAAACTCGCCGATATCATCGTCGTCGAAGGCAATCCTCTCTTCGACATTACGGCACTATCACGCGTCACCACTGTTATCAAAAACGGAGAGGTCCAAAAGAATTAACAAACCACGCGCTTGGGCCACATCGTAAGTTGTCGGACTCGCAAAAGCCTGACATACTGCGTGTGAGCGCTAGAATTAGATTCGCTCAGACAAGAACAGATTAGCAATGACAATGCATCGCCGAGTCCTTATTCGCCTAGCCTTTTGGTTCACTGCACTGTCTCCGTTCAGCACAGCCTGGCTATCGGCAGAAGACCTCAAAGACAAAAAAATCAACGAGGTAACCCTGAAAGCCTTAGCTGTCACTGTCCTACCTGAATCGATCGGAACCAAACGTATAACGGAAGTCTTTAGGGGCTTCAGGCGATGGCTAAACGGCTACAAAGCCGGCGCCGAAATGAGTCACGG
>CAZQMT010000019.1:9537-14054 GCA_964594555.1 uncultured Vicinamibacterales bacterium | reverse complement strand
GCTACGTGGTAACACAGTTACGAATCACTGAACCAAATCCAGAACCAACCTATATTCGTCAACTCAATGCCTTTGAAAAGACCGCGCAACATAAAGGCCAGTCTTTCTCTGATCTAAATACGGAAGAGCGAAAAGCACTCGTGACAGAGGCGCTAGAAGAAGAAAAGATTACGGAGCTGCCTCAACGTCCAGACGGACGTCATATTGTCACAGACCTAATGAGTTTTTATTTCCAGAGCAGTGAAGCCAATGACCTCTGCTATGGCGTACAAATCGGTCAACACACATGTCGTGGCTTGCCTGACTCCGAATTAGTCCCCAAAGCCCTGCAGGAGCAGCAGACATGAAAACGTTTGAGAGTGACGTTTGTATTATTGGCGGTGGAATTTCCGCAGCTCTTCTTTCGCAGAAACTCTCTGAACTCGCACCTGACATATCAATTACGGTAGTTGAAGCCGGCCAAAAAATTTTTGATTTCGAAAACAGAATGTCCTATCGGCAACGCATGTTGGACTATGAAGAGAACCCGTGGCCAGGCGACTTCATTGAAGATCAAGCAGCAGAAAACATCATCTCAAGAACGATGGCCGTGGGAGGATCTGCCCTTCACTGGGGAGGAGTAACAAACCGCTTTTCCGAAGAGGACCTCTCGCTACAATCTCGTTATGGACTCGCTGTCGATTGGCCGCTCTCCTGGCAAGAGCTCGAACCATTCATTTGCGAAGCTGAAGCGCGTATTGGAGTAGCCGCCGAACCGACTGTTTTTCCAGAAGACCAGCCTTCTCGTCCCTACCCAATGCCAGCAATGCCACTGACCCACAATTTAAAACAATTACAGCAGTGGGCTGAAAAGAGTGGCATCCCCTTTGGCCCTACCCCTCAGGCCAAGAACACCACCGAATACGATGGACGGGCAGTGTGCCAACGATGCGACACTTGTCGAATCTGTCCGACTGGGGCCCGTTACTCACCAGATTTTACCTTTAAGCAACTTCTCGCTGAACGAAAACTGACTCTTCACGACCGGACGATCGTGCGTCGACTCAAACTTCACGATTCTCAAAACAGCATAGCGGTCGCTCAAGCAGTACATCGCGACCGCCCTGATGAGCCACTAGAATACCGGGCCCGTCAGTTCGTTCTCGCTTCCGGCTATTGCTGGAGTTCTCACCTTTTACTCCTATCGGCCTGCTCGCGCTTCCCCAACGGCTTAGCTAATAGCTCAGAGCTGGTAGGACGCTACATGACCGGTCATCCGCACGTTCTCGGCTTCATCGAAATGAACGCAAAAACATATCCGGGAATGAATAGGTCCTATAGCCTCGTCTCAAGACAATTCTTTCGATGTCCATCCGATCAGCCCTACGCTCGTCACGACCTACGCATCTGGGAAAGCGCCTCAGGCCACAGTCCTCGCCTTCAGAATGAAACCGGAAAACTGCTCCTCGGCGACAAACTCCTTCAAGATTGGCGACATCGGACGTCTCGAAGCTCAGCCCGCATACGAGCTTACTATGACGCCCATCCTTCACGCGATAGTGCCCTGACCCTGAATAAAAACAAACGTAATCGTTGGGGAGATCCTCTCCCCACAATCGATCACCGCATTGATGCCGATGCTCGAAGTCGTGAAGATGCTACAAAATCACACATTCTAGAAATCTTTAAAAAGTTAGCACGCGCAGATGACGGCAAAATACTTTCGACCGAATTCCATTCTTATTTTGACCACCCGGCTGGCGGCTGCCGCATGGGAGAAGACCCCGCAACCAGCGTGTGCGACAGCTTCGGAAACACTTATGACCACCCCAACCTCTTCGTAGTCGGCTCCCCCACACTACCGACAGGTGGCTGTACTAATGGCACACTAACGTTCGCTGCCCTAACTCTTCGTTCGGCCAAGCAACTAGCCAAGACCTTCGGTAAATCCAAGCGACCAGTTAATTCGGACAGTATCTAGTGACACTCCATACAAAAATTCGCCGAATGGAAATTCGAAAGCATCGGTACTTTCGTGCCGGATGGAAATTCGCACGAGGACTCTTCCACACTGCGCATCCCCTACTCGTACATATTGTCCCGATGAGACGCTGTAACATCGACTGTACTTACTGCAATGAGTACGACAAAGTCTCCGACCCGGTGCCATTGCCAACAATGCTACGCCGGCTCGACCGATTAGCCTTTCTCGGCACATCAGTTGTTGCAAGTAGCGGCGGTGAGCCAATGATGCATCCAGAGCTCGATGCGATCATTCAGGGGACACGGCAGCGCGGAATGATGGCCGGATTAATTACAAACGGCTATTATCTCTCCCCAAAACGGATCGAAGCATTAAATCAGGCGGGCCTCGACTTTCTTCAAATCAGCATCGACAACGTAGAACCAGATGAGGTCTCTAAAAAAAGCCTTCGACTACTCGATCGAAAACTTCAATGGCTCGCTGAATATGCAACCTTCGATATCAATATCAACTCCGTGGTGGGAGGCGGCGTAAAAAACCCTGAGGATGCACGCACAATCAATAACCGAGCTAAAGATCTGGGCTTTTCGACATCCATAGGGATTATTCATGACGGCTCAGGGCATCTAAAACCTCTCGCCGAAGAAGAACGTGATGTTTTTGATGACGTCACACAACAAACGAGTGGGATACATCAAACCCTCAAAAACCTGTACTCTGGCATCCGGGGATTTCAGGGAAATTTAGTAGAAGGAAAACCAAACGACTGGCGCTGCCGTGCTGGTGCCCGTTACATCTATATATGCGAAGAGGGTCTTGTACACTATTGTTCACAACAACGAGGCTACCCGGCTATCCCTCTTGAACGCTATACAACCAGTGATATACGGCGTGAATCTTTGACATCGAAATCTTGTGCTCCCTTCTGCACAATTGGATGTGTTCACCGAGTCTCAACAATGGATTTTTGGCGAAAACCACAAAACCACAAACCATCATACGACGAATTCACAACCCCTCGATCTGCCAGAACAGTCAACCCAGGCAGCGCTTCATCGTAGCTGCCTTAGTGACAGGCCGTAACTCGATTGAGTAACTCTCTGAAATCCCAGCCGCCCGGCCCCGTTATCCCGTGGCGATCGTCTAGCCAGCGTTTTCTGCTTCGCCTAGCTGCCGCGTTTACCTACCGAGACTTTCGAACCTTATGGCTAGGAGCCATTACCTCAGCAACTGGCACGTGGATGCAGAAAGTCGCACAGAGCTGGCTCGTTCTTACACTCACCGGTTCGCCTCTCCTTTTGGGCCTAGATGCTTTTCTCGGCGAGCTCCCAATCCTACTTTTCACCCTGTTCGGTGGTGTAATGGCCGACCGACATGACCGCCGGTACGTACTAATTGGTTCTCAGTTCATTCAAATGGCTTCTGCTCTTACACTCGCCGTGCTCGTCTTATCAGATACGTGGGCAGACGGCGAACTTAACGGAGATGTGCTACAAATTTGGCACATTCTTAGCCTCTCATTTGTTTCTGGATTTGGACAAGCGTTTGGCGGCCCCGCGTATCAGTCACTCATTCCCTCACTGGTCCCCAAAGACAACCTACCTAACGCCATCGCCCTGAACTCGATCCAATTCAACCTCGCTAGAGTCATTGGCCCTCTTCTAGCCGGCGTGACACTAGCAACTCTCGGCACAGCAGCCTGCTTCATCATCAACGGCTTGTCATTTTTGGTCGTCATCGTGGCGTTACTGTCGCTCAAAGTCCAACACACGCCTCCTAAAGTCAGAAAAGACATCTTTGAAGAAATGCTAAGTGGGCTCTCATACGTTCGTCGAAGAAAGGCGATGGTGCCACTAATCTTCCTGGCTGCTTCTACAACGTTTTTAGGGCTACCGCTATTAACTCTATTACCAGTCCTGGTCCAAGATGTTTTTCTTCAAGGCGTTGTTCAGTACAGCGAAATGATGGCGTATTCCGGGACCGGAGCAGTAATCGGCGCACTGCTTATCGCATGGTTCGGAAAATTCAAACGCATGGGCTTCACATTTTTATCAGTTCAAATTATCTTTGGACTTTTAATTGTTGGATTCGCGATATCAAGAACACTCTGGCTAAGTCAAGCGTTGCTCTTCGTTTCAGGCGCCGCTCTCATTATCGTGTTCTCTCTAGTCACGTCACTGGTGCAACTAATCGCCCCTAACGAAATGCGCGGACGAGTCATGAGCATCTTTATGTTGGCATTTCGTGGCGGCACACCGCTTGGCAATCTTTTGGGCGGGTACCTCGCCGGCATCATTTCGGCCCCAACAGTCCTTGTCCTGAATGGGTGCCTTTTAGCAACCATCGCTTGTTACTTTCTTATTAAGAGTCACGGCGTACGCGAGCTTTAAACCAGCGACAACCCACACATCTTCTCAGAATTATGTTTTCTGGGTCTCAAATCGGCACTAAAAATGGCCCCTGTTTACTTGTCAAGTGTCTCGATATCCCCAATGCGCTACACTAGACCATCTACACCGAACGGCGCGTCTAAAATAACATCAACTTGTTATGA
>CAZQMT010000019.1:8125-9527 GCA_964594555.1 uncultured Vicinamibacterales bacterium | reverse complement strand
GTTATGACTACTCAGGGCAACCGAAGGCCCCATGTCCTCATCATTGAGGACAACAACGACATCGCCGAGTTGATCACCTATTACCTCAGCAAGGCTGGGTACGACACAGAAGTACTCACATCAGGAACCGGCGCAATCAAACGAATTCAGTCCAATCCACCCAATGTCGTAATCCTTGACCTGATGTTACCCGGCCAGAACGGCCTTGAAATTTGTAGCGCACTCAGAGCTACGCCTCTGACAGCGTCACTGCCAATAATCATGGTCACCGCGAAGGCTGAAGAGACTGACCGCATAAGTGGTCTTGAAATCGGCGCCGACGACTACATCACGAAGCCCTTCAGTCCCAAAGAACTCGTTGCACGCGTTGGGGCTCTTTTACGCCGTACTCAATCAGCCAAATCGCCAGAACCCATCGTCAATTACGGGCCCCTTCAAATAGACCTAACGAGCCACGCCGTCACCAATGAAGGAACCAAAGTGCAGCTCACAGCCAAAGAATTCCTTCTGCTTTGTTATTTAATCGAACATCAAGGCCGTCTTCTGTCTCGCGATGTCTTACTGACAGATGTATGGGGATACCGATATACAGAAAGCACGCGAACCGTCGACGTCCATGTTCGTCGCCTTCGAGAAAAACTACCCATACTCGTCGATAACATTGAAACGATTAAACAATTCGGCTACAGAATGGCCTCTTACACGCCGTCTCCTCCACCAAAAACAGCTTAGCATGCAACTCCGCACCGAAATCCTTCTTGGCACACTTGCTATCACTACAAGCACATTTTTGATCTCCAGCCTCTTGCTATACCCAGAGCTTAGAAATCACCAGGCGATGCTAAGTGCCAAAGTAATTCTCATATCACTAAGCACTTCCACAGTCAGCGCCCTAATCATCGCGTGGATAATATCCAACCGGGTACGACAACGACTTTCAATGATCGCCGAACAAACGCAAGATCGAATCACTAGCCCCGAATCTCCCACTACTCTTGATGTGAAATTCGATGAAGCGAAACAATTGAATCAAATCCTCAATAAATCATTGGAAGAGCTACGATCTCGTGTAGAGAAATTGTCTCAAGATCGTACTCAAATGGAGGCGATGCTTTCAGGAATGGCCGAAGGTGTTCTTATTGTCAATGAGACGGGGCGGCTACAACTGGCCAATGATACAGCACGGCACATGCTCGGCTTGGACGAATCACTCACCGGCAAACATTACTTAGAGGCTGTCCGACATCCAGAGGTAACGAAACGATTAGCCACAACCCTCACCGAACAAACTTCTGATGCGACCGAATTCTCGCTGAATCGAGACCCTTCGAAAACCATCATGGCTCGGATAACACCGGCCTTTTCGTCCGGAAACCAAGGTGCTATTCTCGTTCTGCACGAC
>CAZQMT010000019.1:259-8115 GCA_964594555.1 uncultured Vicinamibacterales bacterium | reverse complement strand
CCGACGCGAAGATCAGGTTCGACGAGATTTCGTAGCAAATATCTCGCATGAACAACGTACGCAATAGACGGCTATCCGCGGATATGTAGAAGCGATCCTTGAAGGCCCTCTGGAACCCACTCACACGAACCAGTTCTTAGAAGTCATTGAACGCCACACTACTCGTATGGAGCGCCTCGTCACCGCCCTTCTTCAACTGGCACGCTTGGACGCCAGACAGGAACCACTCAATCTCACCGACTGCTCAATTAAGTCAACCCTAAGCAATGTCACAACTGAACTTTCACCCGTTTTCAATAAGAAACGACAGCAAGTGAATGCCTTCGTGCCAGACGCTCTCTCCTCCATAACCGCAGACGCCGAAAAACTTCACACGATATTACGCAATCTTCTCGAGAACGCGATTCGACACTCACCCGAAAACAGTGCCATTGAAATCAATGTTACATCTGAAGGCGATCACACTCTCTTACGTGTCAGTGACCGCGGTGAAGGAATCCCAGAAACTGACATCGAGCGTATATTTGAACGCTTTTATCAAGTTGACAGAGCACGCTCTAAACGTTTCGGGGGAACCGGTCTCGGACTCGCCATCGTTAAACATATGGTCGCTCTCCATGGAGGCAAAATCTGGGCTGAAGACCGCACGGGGGGCGGCACTGTATTCACGGTTTCTTTTCCCCCTAATCCTTCTCCGGATATTCTGACCACCCCCTAACAGTCACCCTCCAACACCATGCTGCCCTCAAGAGAACCCCCTACACAAGCATAGGCCTTATTTCTCGTCTAACAACTCCGATCGACTCTGCCTAAACAATCTCATCACCAGCCTCCCATTTAACAGACTTTAACAGCGATGTAACGGGTACGTAACAGCCCTGTAACATGACTTCACTAGACTAAACTCAATTAAAAACGAGTAAGCATAAGTTTAGGAGGAGACATTCACAATGACCCGTTCAGCAACATCCTTTAGCTTGACCATCCTTTTCACCTTGTTTTTGTGTTCTAGCGGTCTATTAATCGCTGGTCTTCAGGCACAAGAAGCCGATTCAGAACCGAAACCAAAAACCTGGTACGAAAAGATGCAAATGAGCGGAGACTTTCGACTCCGCCAGGAACACTACTTTAAAGAGGACGAACCGAACAGGCATCGCGAACGATTTCGAATGCGGCTTAACTTGGCCATGCCGGTCACAGATGAAATAAATTTCGGAACAAGACTGTCAAGTGGAGATCCAGGAAACCCGGGATCGACTAATCAGCCCATGGGTGAATTGTTCGTTCGGAAAACCATAAATATTGACAGGGCATTTTTTACTTACAAACCGAAAACTGCCCCATCTCTCGCACTTGGAGGCGGAAAATTCGGATACCCACTCACCCGCACGCAAATGATTTGGGACGACGACATTAATTGGGAAGGCACGTATCAGGTCCTGTCAGTCGACAATGGCGGGGTGGCAAGTCTCAAACTAACTGCCGTGCAATCGCTGCTCAATGAAGTAAAGAAAAGTGACGATGCGTGGCTGTTTGCACACGCAGCACAAGCCGACTTTGACCTCGGAAAACATTCGGCGAGTCTTGCACTCACCAACTACGCCTTCCGAAATCCTGACCAAATTGCGGTAGGCTCAGCGACTAAAGATCTGAATACTCACAACGCCAACCTTCTTAGGCGGAACGAAGACGGAGCGGTCATTGGCTTCGTTTCAGACTTCAACTTAATTGATGTGATCGCCAGCATCACCTTCAACACAGGTAACTCTGACTACCCAGTAAGAATCCTTGGCGACTGGGTCAAAAATACTCGCGCCGCGACCGAGAACGACACAGGCATCTGGATTTCATCACAATACGGAAGCGCTAGTACTCCGGGCACCTTCTCAGTGGCCTATACTTTCGCAAAAATCAAACAGGATGCGGTGCTATCAAATTTCTCCTATAGCGACATGCCGGGGGGAAGCAACCTCAACCTGCATAAGTCAAAACTCTCAGTCGCGGTCAAAAAGGGCCTCAAATTCGATGTGGAAAGCTTCATTAGCAAGGCGATACTCTCAGACGCTCCTGATCAAGAACGCTGGCTCAAGCGGATAGATGTCGCCATCCTTCTAAGTTGGTAAATGCGAGAGCAAAACCATCACAGTTAACACGGATTTAACATTACTAAAATACACTCCAACAGAAAGAGGCATACAACCGTGCGCCAATTATTATTTGCCATAGTTATTACGACTTTCGGCTCGCTCATATCCAGCTGTGGAGAAAACGGAGACCGAACGCCTGAGTCTGAAACGCCTAGTTGGGACATCATCACCATCGATGGCTCTAGTACCATTTTTCCTATCACCGAAGCCGTCGCCGAGGAATTCCAAAAAGTGCACTCTCACGCGAGAGTCACGGTCGGGATCTCTGGAACGGGAGGCGGATTTCAAAAGTTTTGTCGAGGTGAAATAGACATCACTGGCGCATCCCGCCCGATCAGGCCTCCTGAAGTCAAGGCCTGTAGTAACAACAATATTGAATGGGTGGAAATTCCAGTCGCCTACGACGGCATCGCTGTCGTAGTTAACACAGAAAACGATTGGGTAAACTCAATAACTGTCGAAGAACTGTCTACCCTCTGGGAGCCAGACGCACAAGATCAGGTCACACATTGGAACCAGGTCAGGGCTGAGTGGCCCGAAGAGGAAGTCCATCTCTTTGGCCCCGGTGTCGACTCCGGGACCTTCGATTACTTCACCGAAGTCATCGTAGGCGCCGGCGGTGCCAGTCGAGGTGACTTTACGTCGAGCGAAGATGACAACGTCCTAGTACAGGGTGTTTCCCGTGACAAAGTAGCCCTTGGTTACTTCGGCTTTGCGTATTACGAGGAGAATCAAGACAAGCTGAAACTTCTCGGCGTATCCGAAGGTGGAGCCGACGCGATTCTCCCGTCTCCAGATACAATCAACAACGGTACGTATAGTCCGCTTTCTCGGCCAATCTTTATCTACGTCAGCAAGACAGCCGCCAACAGAACAGAAGTCGACACCTTTGTTAAGTATTATCTCAATGAAGGCACGGGTCTAGTACGAGAAGTCGGCTATGTCCCGCTCCCTGAAGCTGAGTACGCACTCACTCGAACGAATTATCAGGCAAGATAGGAGCTTGTTTCTCTGAGAAAAATCAAGTCTCAAAACATACGTGAACGCATCATCGAGGGTGCACTTTTCCTGTGCGCCCTCGCCTCGATCGGCGTAACGGCTGGCATTATTGGCGTCTTGCTTTTTGAAACGTTGGCCTTTCTGGATGAGGTGCCTATAACCGACTTCCTATTCGGCACCTCATGGACACCTCTTTTTCTAAAGAAATCCTTCGGCGTACTTCCTCTCGTCGGTGGCACTCTCCTCGTATCAACCATCGCCATGCTCATTGCATTACCAGCCGGCCTTCTTAGTGCCATCTACCTAAGCGAATACGCGGAAGACCGCGTGAGGCGAACCGTCAAGCCGATCCTTGAAATACTTGCCGGAATCCCAACCGTCGTCTATGGCTATTTTGCCCTTTTGTTTGTAACTCCTCTTCTTCAGAAATTTATCCCTGGCTTAGCTGGTTTCAATGCACTAAGTCCAGGAATAGTCATGGGCATTATGATCATTCCAATGGTGTCATCTGTATCTGAGGACGCTTTACACAGTGTGCCAATGGGACTCCGAGAGGGCGCGTACGCACTTGGAGCCACAAGATTGCAGGCGACATTACAGGTTGTCGTTCCGGCTGCATTTTCCGGTATTTCCGTCGCAGCGATACTCGCAGTTTCTCGTGCCATTGGAGAAACCATGATCGTCGCAGTTGCCGCGGGGCAGCAACCACGCCTTACAGCGAGTCCGCTCGTGCCGGTTGAAACAATGACGGCTTACATCGTTCAGGTCAGCCTAGGTGATACGCCTTACGGCACGCTGGAATATCGAACAATTTTTGCCGTTGGAATGCTCCTGTTCGTCGGTACTTTTGGATTAAATCTACTGAGCCACTGGCTCCGTCAGCGTTTCCGAGAAGAATACACATGAAGCGCCGAAATCATCTCCTCTACGATCGACTCTTCCAGGCCGCGGGACTCATCGTTGTTGGGTTCGCGCTTGCAACTTTAGCAACGTTGCTCATCGACATTATTCTGGATGGGTTCCCTCGTATGTCTTGGCAATTCCTGACGAACTATCCATCTCGTCGGGCAGAATCAGCTGGAATTCTCCCCGCCTTAGTGGGTTCGATTTATGTGATCACCTGCACGGCACTAATCACCATCCCGGTGGGGATCGGCGCCGCTATCTATCTTGAAGAGTACGGAGGTGGAGGACGCCTAGCAAGACTTATCGAAATCAATATCTCTAACTTGGCGGGTGTTCCCTCAATTATTTATGGAATCCTCGGACTCGGTCTTTTTGTTCGAGCATTGGACCTAGGCCGAAGCGTCCTGGCCGGAGCTGCCACCCTCGCACTCTTAGTTTTACCGGTGGTGATCTTGTCTTCTCGAGAAGCCCTCAGAGCCGTGCCAAGCTCTTTGCGGGAAGGCTCCTACGCCCTCGGGGCAACGAAATGGCAGACTATCTGGCATCAGGTTCTCCCCGTTGCGCTGCCAAGTGTCCTCACCGGCATCATACTCGCCCTCTCGCGAGCAATCGGCGAAACGGCCCCCCTAATCGCCATCGGCGCACTCACTTACATACCATTCCTACCAGACGACCTCTGGTCTCCTTTCACCGTCATGCCGATTCAAGTCTTCAACTGGGTATCAAGACCTCAAGAGGCTTTCCTGGTTAATGCTGCAGCGGGTATCATGGTCCTACTCATTGTGCTCTTGAGTATGAACGGATTCGCCGTTTGGCTGCGAGACGTCTTTCAAAAACGGCACAACACATGACCGACCGAAAACATTTTCCAATCGTCACGCCGACGGTTTCAGGCCCCGCTAAAGATCTGTCTGCTTTAGACGGCAAACAGAAAATAGAAATCGACAACCTAAGCTTTTTTTATGGCAGTAACCGCGCCCTGCAAAACGTCACCATGAAAATTCCGCCTCATGGGGTGACGGCTTTTATCGGTCCATCTGGGTGCGGAAAAAGCACTTTGCTTAGGACCTTAAATAGGATGAATGACATCATTCCAGGTACCCGTATCGAAGGCACAGTGTCTATAGATGAACTCAATATCTACGGCCCAGAGGTAGATGTCGTCGATTTGAGACGACGCGTAGGCATGGTTTTTCAAAAATCTAATCCGTTTCCAAAAACAATTGCCGACAACGTCGCCTACGGACTCAGGATCAACGAAATGACAGAAAACCGATCCGAGTTACAAGGACGTATCGAGGCGAGCCTTCGTGCCGCTGCACTTTGGGATGAAGTCAGCGATCGCCTGAATTCCTCAGCCCTCGCTCTTTCAGGGGGACAACAACAACGCCTGTGCATCGCCCGTGCTCTCGCGGTTGAGCCAGACATTCTGCTTATGGATGAACCCGCCTCGGCGCTTGACCCAATAGCAACACAACGTATAGAAGAACTGATTTATCAACTGAAGGAGCGTTACACCATCGTCATCGTCACGCATAACATGCAACAAGCTGCCCGCGTATCAGATTTGACAGCTTTTTTTTGGCTCGGGCGATTAATTGAGTACGCACCAACAGACCAGCTTTTTACAATCCCAACAGAAAAACTTACAGAAGATTACGTAACCGGTAGATTCGGTTAGATAACACAATGTCAAACAGGACAGAACATGACATCAACAGACCGACAATTTACTCATTTCCAAGACGAGCTCGAAGAGCTCAAGAAACGCCTTCTCGTAATGGGCGGTTTGGCTGAAGAACTCGTGCGGTTAGCCGTCAAAGGACTAACCGATCGAGATTCCTCACTTGTTTCACAAGTAGTAAAAGGCGACCAGCCGATTAACGACTTACATATCGAAATCGATGACCGTTGTTTTAAATTACTTGCTCTAAAACAACCCATGGCAACAGACTTACGTGCTATTGTTGCCGCCTTTAAGATCAACACCGACCTCGAACGAGTTGGCGATCTCGCGATCAATCTCGTTGAAGCTACGAAACGATATATGCTCCATCCTCCTATAAAGCCTTTAGTCGACATCCCAAAAATGGCAGAGATCTCTCAGCAGATGCTTCGTGATGCTCTCGACGCCTACATACATCGCAACGAAATCTTGGCTCAACAGGTCCTAGAGGAGGACGACAAGCTTGACAATCTAAGAAGCCGCGTCTTTCGGGATTTACTCGAATTCATGACAAAAAAACACGAAACCATTGAGCCGGCACTCGAACTCATCCTCGTCTCAAGACATCTAGAACGGATTGGCGATCACGCAACAAACATCGCAGAAGATGTGATCTTTATCGTGTCAGCTAGAGACGTAAGACACCATAGCGGAGACCTCGCCTCCCACTCGACCGACCAGGCTTAATCGAATACAATGGTGTGTGTTCGCCTCTCGACAGATCCGGTTGCATCTGTAAAGGGCATATAGAACTAAGTTTTCTTTATCTATTAATCTTCACTACTTATACATGCCTAAAACACTATCAATTACCGATAATCGCACGGGGAAAAAGTATGAGATCCCCATCCAGGACGACGCCATCAGGGCGGCTGATCTTAGACAAATCAAGATAAAGCCAGAGTATTTCGTCCTTCTTACCTATTATCCCTCCTTCACTAGCACCGCGTCTTGTCGTAGCAACATCACTTATATTGATGGCGACAAGGGCGTGCTCGTGTATCGAGGCTATCCCATCGAACAATTAGCCGAGCATAGTAATTACCTAGAGACCGCGTACCTTCTCTTATATAACGAACTTCCTTCCTCAGAAAAGTTCAAACAATGGGGAGACGAAATATCAGAACACACGTCGCTCCATGGAAACATGAAGAAACTGATGGAGGGCTTCCTTCATGATGCTCATCCAATGGGCATGTTTCTTAGTACAGTCGGAGCACTTTCAACATTTTATCCAGACGCTAAGAATATTTTTGATGCGAAATCTAGACGCCTGCAGATTCTTCGCCTGATCGCAAAAGTCCCGAGTATCGCGGCCTACATTTATAGGTACGGCACTAAACGGCCCTACGTCGATCCATCCTCAGAACTCAGCTTCACCGGTAATTTCCTAAACATGCTCTTTAAAGGCACCGAGACCCATTACAAGCCCGATCCGATAATCGAGCGCGCGCTCGAAGTTCTCTTTATCCTCCACGCCGATCATGAACAAAATTGCAGCACTAGTGCCATGCGAGGTATCGGCAGCTCACACGTTGACCCATATTCAGCGATGGCCGGTGCCGCAGCCGCACTCTATGGCCCACTCCATGGAGGGGCAAACGAAGCGGTGCTACGGATGCTGCAAGAAATTGGCTCGACCGACAATATCCCCGCCTTCATCAAGAAAGTTAAGGCAGGCGAAGGACGTCTCATGGGCTTTGGACACAGGGTTTACAAATCCTACGATCCACGTGCGAAGATCATTAAGCGAATGGCCGACATGGTATTCGAAGTAACCAAACGAAATCCACTACTTGATACCGCTCTCGAACTCGAGCGAATTGCACTTGAAGACGACTACTTCGTTAGCCGTCGTCTGTATCCAAATGTCGATTTCTACTCTGGCCTGATTTATGAGGCAATCGGAATTCCTGTCGACATGTTCCCCGTTATGTTTGCGATCCCTCGTACAGCCGGTTGGCTTGCTCAATGGGAAGAGATGGTTACCGATTCAGAGCAGAAGATAGCCCGACCACGACAGATCTATACGGGAAAGAACGATCAAGTCTTTATACCGCTTGCCCAACGCTAGTCAG
>CAZQMT010000019.1:0-245 GCA_964594555.1 uncultured Vicinamibacterales bacterium | reverse complement strand
TATCTGTCTCAACGTGTAGTAGTAAATCCAGGCACAGGCGGACGGCAAGTACTCACACATTCATTTTGAACAAATCGCCTATCGGCGATAAAAACCTAAACAACCGAATAGCACTAAACGTTAAGTTCTCGATGAGAAGGCCTTAGTTCAATGTCGGCTGGCTCCGCCCTGCGTAACACGGCGAAGAACCCACCACGCCAATCCAACAACAACTAGCGCCATCAATGTCCAGGTCGCCCAAGTTG
>CAZQMT010000018.1:0-24946 GCA_964594555.1 uncultured Vicinamibacterales bacterium | reverse complement strand
GGAGTCGATTCGAGCGGGTTCTCTTCCAACCTTGCTTCCTCCGGCACATCCCATGTTGCCTGCCATGCCGTTAAGTCAGTCTCAAGAGCAACCGGATTAAACAGAAATACTAAAAACCCAAGAACAGCAACTTTCTGAACAATGGTCTTCATGGGATACGTTACCTCCAGACGACGGCGTGAGTGCGAAACTTTACGAACGTACACTGTACACGAACAGAACCACTTTACTCTACTATGGTTAGCCGTGATTTTGTAAGACTTTGCGCATCAGGCGGTTCATCATTAGATTCCCCCTCTTTAACCTCCCAAATCGATACAAGCGGAAAGAATTTAGCGAAAACAACATACAGCAATGCGAAGCACGCGAATTGAGCAAAAGTCATCGAGATTTCTAGCAGTGAAGGAGTATAGACGCCTAAATCCCAATTAGCAGACTCTCGGGGATACGAAGCCGAACTAACAACAATGATGTAACGCTCGAGCCACATCCCTATCAACACTGCAATCGAAGCTACTACAGTTCCAGTAACCGTCCGAAGCTTTCGAAAAGATAAGATCGCCAGTGGAATCACAAAACAACTGACAACCATCGTCCAGAACGACAACGCAAAGGGACCACTCAACCTCGCGTTCAAAACAGCCACCTCGTCTGGTTCGTTGCCGTACCACACCGTCAGATGCTCAGCAAACGTAAAGTAAAACCACAAACACGCCATCGTAAGCATCAGTAAACCCAAGTTATTAAAGTGAATTTCCTGAAAGAAGGCACCAAGATTAAATACACGACGCATAATAGCCATCGCAATAATCAGCGCAGCAATACCACTAAAAATTGCACCGACTACAAAATAAGGACCAAAGATGGCACTGTGCCACATCGGTACAAGCGTCATTGCAAACACCCAAGACACAACTGTGTGCACAGAAACAGCAATGGGAATAATCGCAACCGCCATAATGCCGATTGCTTTTTCAAGTAGACGATGTTGGCCTTCAGTCCCTTGCCAGCCCAATGCGAGAGGGCGGTAGAACCAACGCCATTGTGGGCTTCGGTCACGTAGAAGTGCTAAATCAGGAATCAACGGCAGATACAGGTAAGTCAAACTCCCAAGAAAATATATCGAAATACAAATAACATCCCAGATCAATGGTGAGAGCAGTTGTGGATACAACAGCGGCACATAGATGAGTTCAGGGCGCCCAAGATGCCACAACACATTACTCGAACCGATCAACAAGGCAAACACAGTAATCGCTTCAGCCACTCGAGTGATCGGACGCCTCCACTCAGCGCCCGTGAGTCGAAGAATCGCTGAAATTAAGGTGCCCGCATGACTAATACCGATAAAAAAAACATAGTTGGTAATGTAGAGTCCCCAGTAGACAGGCCGGTTCATTCCAGCACGTCCGAGGCCGTCACGAAGCTGTAGTAGCCACTGATAACCACCGAATGCCATCACAGCGAGCAATACGGCAGCAAAAATCCAAATACCCCTGCTAGGCTGGAGTACCGGTTTCAGCAGTGAGTCTTCAATCTTCCGATCGCGGTCTTGCGGTCGCACGCCAGTCCATCTCCTTGAGATAGAACACGCGAGGTCCAGTGCCAAGCTCCTCAAGAGGTCGCTCTGCACGTGGGCTCTCAGACAATTTCGAAACGGTACTATCAGGGTCTTCAAGATCGCCAAAGACAATCGCTTGTGCTGGACACGCCTGGGCACAAGCTGGCTGGACTTCAAGATCTCTCACAGATCGCTCTTCTTCCTTAGCTTGATCAGTCACACGCCTGATGCGCTGTACACAGAAGGTGCACTTCTCCATGATGCCCTTCCATCGAACAGCGACATCTGGGTTTACAGTGCTTTGAAGTGGGTCCTCCCATGAAGGCTCTCTCCAATTAAAATGTCGAACAGTATATGGACAGGCGTTTGCACATGCCCTCGTACCTATACAACGAGGGTGAACCTGAGCATTTAGTCCCTCCGGCGTTTCGTAAGTCGCAGATGTCGGACACACACTAACGCAGGGAGCTTCGTCACAATGAACACATAGCACTGGAACAAATCTGGTCTTAATATTGGGAAACTCACCTTCGACATGTTTTTCCACACGCATCCATTCGATCGCACGACCACGTTGAGTCTCTTCAGGGCCAGCCGTCGGAACATTATTTTCTGCCCGACAAGCTACTACACAAGCCTCGCAGCCATCACACCTATCAAGATCGATCGCCATACCCCACTTGGCCATATCTTCTCGCTTTCAGTTACCTAAATGTAACAATTCAACGCCCACAACAATGTTTACTTCATCACACCTTGCTGACCTTCACCTCAACGATCAGACCCAACTCAGTATTTTGTGATGAAACTTCTTTAGAGATCAGGGTAAATGGATTCACACCACGACCTTCGGCAAACTGACCGTAATGAGTATGACCTTGTCCAGCCGCAACAGCAACTGCCTCAGGGTGCAAGCCTTCGTTTAAAAAAGCATGCGCCTGAATCTGACCAGACGCCGATATGACCACAACCAAATCACCATCAGCGATATCAAGTTCAGCAGCTGTTTTCGGGTTAATTTCGACGACACTTCCCCACCTAACTCCAGTCATTGGATCGGACAATTCCTGCAAAAAAGGCAAATGTGCACTTCTACCATCACCAAACGCCACCGATCCATAAATCTCAAGTTTTAAAGGGAAATCTTCAGATTTAGATGCGGTCAATACCTGCACCTCCGCTATAGAACCGAGCTCAAATCGATACCTTCCATTTTCAGTCAAAAACTCTGTCGATGGATCAGTGTTCTCATCCCACCAACCACCATCCTCCAGAGCACGCCTCCAAAATCTTGACTCACGTTCCTCTACGATCGATCCTCGCCCAGAAGCTTTGATCCCCACCCATGCTGATCGCAGGGCTTCTTCGTAAGATGACCAATTAAAAGCCGCCGCAACACCACCACCAATCTCAGCGGAAACTTTTAAGAGAACATCGGGCATGGAGAGCATGCCCTCATATAACGGTCTCGAAAAAACTGGACCAGAGAGTGAAGCCATCGGAACCGAAACGCCGGAAGTTGGAACATCATCGTCAAATCGCTCGAAGGGCGTCGGCTCCGGTAACACCAAGTCAACTACATTTGTTGTTTCGTCAAGAAACGAACTAAAACTAGCAACAAACGGCACCTTGGCCAATGTCTCAGTGAAGCCTAAAGCCTCAGGTAAACTGTAGACAGGATTAGTTCCAGCAATGAGAAGAACCTCCATATCACTAACTTTTCCCAGATCACGAACCAATGAACGTGACTCAATCACCGAATATTCTTCCCCAGCTGACGTCCCTGGCAACGACGGCCAAGGAGCGAAAGGGGGAGGATTAGTGAAAAAGATCCCGCCCTCTCTACCGTACGCACCGAGGAGTGCATTGAGATGGTCAACTGCTAGGGACGACTCAAAACCCATCGATCCTGTCATCGCCGTGTCACCAAGCATTGCAACCGCCGGACCAAAACTTACGAGCTCTCGAGCAATTCGCTCGAATCGTTCTACAGCAATACCGGTAGTTTCCGATACGGACTCAAGACTAAATTCTGTCTCAACATAGGAGCGCATCGCCTCAAAACCTTCAGACTCTCGAACCAAACCATTCTCATAAAGGCCCTCACGTATAATCACATTCACTAACCCGAACACCGCAGCGGCCTCAGTACCTGGCCTTATAGGCAACCACTCGTCAGCATTCG
Source organism: uncultured Vicinamibacterales bacterium (assembly GCA_964594555.1). Taxonomy (GTDB): domain Bacteria; phylum Acidobacteriota; class Vicinamibacteria; order Vicinamibacterales; family CAZQMT01; genus CAZQMT01. The sequence goes on along the minus strand of CAZQMT010000018.1, from coordinate 21,200 downwards.
CAGCAGCTTGTGATAAACGAGATTCAACCGCCACAAATTTTCCACGCCGCCCCGGCCTTCCTTGACGAAGGTGACCAAGACCGCGTGCAAAACGCACCGGTGAACGTGTTGCATCCAATAATCCACCACCAAACGTAATCACGTAATTCGCATGCTCTAAATCGTAAGAAAAAATCTCGTCTCGACCTGTTGTTAACGCATGAGCTTTTCTCACCACACCAGTATCGAATGGCTCATGAATCAAATGCCTGGACATGCCAAACACTGAAACAAACCGTCGAACAAACTCAAGACGATGCCCACGAAAAGCTCCTGTTAAAAACCCCAAGGAATTATCGCGTTTATTTTCTTGAAGGACCGAAAGCTCACTTACAAGACGACCGATAGCATCATCCCAAGTAATGGTGCGCCACTTCCCTTCGCCACGCTCCCCATCGCGTAATAACGGTTCTCGCAAACGGTCTGGATGATACAAGGCCTGTGGGAGCGCTTGACCGCGGGCACAACTCCCGCCTCTTGAAACTGGATGTGATGGATTACCCTCTACCTTCACCACCCGTCCATCAATTTTTCTCGCTAACAATCCACAACCGCCTGCACACTCAAAACAGGTCGTAGCAAAGAATTCCTCGACGCCAGGAATGAATTTTTCTTCAGGTATGAGAAGAGGGATAATCTTTTCTGATCCTGGTGGGGCACAAGCATCGAGCAGCATGCCCGCAGTTCCAGTCACGAGGCTTCCCTTCAAGAACTCTCTTCGCTTCATTTGTGGCAAACCATACAATCAATAGATGCACCTCGCTCCTCATGACACGAGACACACCAATCCATATCGTAAACCATATGCCTTACTGCCTGATCACTCTCTCCAATGTCACCATGACACTCCGCGCAACTAATCTCTGAACGAATGTGCCACTTATGACTGAAATAGGTAAACTGGGGAACTTCGTACAACCGAACCCACGGAATCTCAGCGCCAACATCAGCATACGAAAAGATCTTTTGAATCTCAGGGTTTTCAGTCTCCATCGCCGAATGACATAAAACGCAGAGCTCTACACTCGGGATACCAGCCGCGTTTTGCCGGTCAACGTAACTGTGGCAGTAAGTGCAATCAACCTCATTTTCCAAATGTACTCGATGGGAAAACGCGATCGGCTGCTCGGGACTGGCATCCGACGTGGAACATGCGCTCAGCGCTGTCGCAATGAGCCAGGTCACACTAGCAAAGGTAATTAAAATCACAGATCGACGATGGCGCACAAAATCCTCGCGTGTGAAGACTAACAGACCTGCTGCATTATAACGGAAGAGTCACCAGGACTAGCTCCAATAACACTAACCTGTCAATGCTCCGCAACGTGCCGATTCCAAACTCATTCAACCGTAAGATAGGTCATTAGTGTTTTACTAGTTACATATGGTCTAACCGTTTCATCATACTCCAGAAAGTGTGGTTGCGCATGATGGTAGTCAAAGGCAGCCCTGTCTGTGTAAAGCTCGTAAAACATCCATTCAACAGGCGAAGTCTCACTCTTTGCAACGTCAAAACGATGACAACCTTGTTCTTCGGTCACTGAAGTCCTTGCATTTCTGATCGCCGCTTTCTCAAACGCCCCAATATGCTCTGGCTGCACGATTAAGTTAACTAAGACCACGTACATGTTCCCTCCTGAGAAATCTATTTTAGAAAATCCATCAGACACTACCACGGTAAGACCATTGGCCACCCCAGATCTTTGAAATCTGAAAAGAGTCAGCCGATTACTCAATAACGCTTTTTTTGCTGACGGATAATATCGAACCTAGCAGTATCAGCCACCGCCATAACAGCCATAACACCTGCCTGAATAGGATCAGCAACCACCATATCAGCAGCATCAGGAACACCACCCGCCATACTCAGCGAGATCACGACAAGACCCTTCTGGCGTACATCCTGAACAACTTTAGCGATTTCTCCTCCCATCAATGACCCCGCCAGTACCAAAAGGTGAACACGGGGTAGTCTAACCAATGCCCTAACAGCCGAAGCTATTTCTTCCTCACCAACAAGTGGTATGGTGTCCACTGAGATTCTCTCACCACGGATGTTATGACGATCCGCCTCGGTAATCGCACCGACGGCTACTTGTCCCACCTGAGCTCCACCCCCGATAATCACTATTCGCTTGCCATAAATTCTTGAGAAAGAAAGTGTCCCCTCAACGTCCTTGATATCTGGCAAGCACTTGAGATCGTTGCAAAGATGATCTGTTTGACCATCCAGCGTGAACTCGAAATAAACTTGTGCCACCTCTGCCGCACTAGGAATGATATCTACGTGACTGATATTCGCCCCGTGCTTAGCCAAAACACGAGTAACCTCAGATAACACACCAGGCTGATTGACAGCAGTAATGATGACGGCGTGTGCTGCTATCGTCATAGTCTTGTCTCCTTAAAGAACCACTCCAAAGATTACCCCAAACTGAAAATTCTTGGTTACATATACGATACGGCACTGACAACACGCTTAAACGAACTCAGTTCACCGAATCATCTCTCCGAGGCATGGAGGAATTTGTTGCTCCGACCTTGGACAAAGCAACCCCACCAAGAACACCCACCGCCCCTATAACTTTCCACAGACTGACTACCTCTCCAAGCCAGAAAGCTGAGACGACAATAGTCACGACTGGTACCATATTCGCGTAAACAGATGTCTTGGCACTACCTATTTGTTGCACCCCTATGTACCAGATTAAATAGGCAACAAAAAGTGCGAAAACTCCAGAATAAGCCACAGCAGACCAAGCCGCAATGCTCACAGAGCCCCAATCTAGTCTGACTAAATCGCCCACACCAAACGGCACGTAGATCAGCGTGCCAAGTACGAACGAGTAACCCGTCACCGCCATAGGCGATAAATATGCAAGAAGTACACGACCACCCACTGTGTACAACGTCCAAAATAGAACCGCGCATACTGTCAACAGATCCCCAACTAGTGACCCACCCCCAGCAGTCACAGGAAGACCAACGATGAGACACACTCCACCAAGTGACAAAATTATGCCTACCCAATGCCAGAGCGTCACTCGTTCTTGGCCAACGGCAACAGCTAGTAGCGTTACTGCAATGGGGCCACTACCGATGATAAGCGCACTATTCGAAGCACTTGTTCTAGCCAATCCGCTAACAAAACAAAGCTGATAAAACACATGGCCCGTTAGGGCGAGACCAAATAAACCAGGTAAATCTGACCGTCTTGGCAAACCCACGCCAGTCATTTTCATGACAGCAAGAAATAACCCTGACGCAATCACTAGGCGTAATACATTAAAACCGTGGGGGGGAATCTCCGAGAAGACAAACTTAACTACACTGAAGTTGCCACCCCAAATTAGGATCAGGAGCAGCAACAGACAGTTCAGGTGTAACGGGTGAAACTGACGACGGACAGGTGCGGAAGCTCCCATCACAAACGCTCCCGCTGACGACATACCTTTCCGCCGTCACAAATGCGGGTTCGACTACCCTCCGAACGGCTGAATAAAAAACAGTATCAGCGAGATCAGAAGAGCATAGATAACCAACGACTCAATCAGTACAAGCCCAAGAATTAAAGAGCCTCTAATCTCACCAGCCGCACTTGGATTTCTAGCAATTGCTGCAGCAGCAGCGCTGATGCCAAGACCCTGAGCGATCGCACCAAATGACGCGGCGATAGCCAGAGCAAACCCACCCGTAATAATTGACCATTTGATCAGTTCTGACCCAACGCTTGGTGCCGTTTCTTGAGCGTGCAGTGGCGCTCCAAAACCCAGTACAACCATAGCGATGACCATTGTTAGGATAAAACGTATTCTCACGACCAGAGCCTCCTCAGAATGAATCCTTGCCACAGTAACCAACGACTTATTCCCTCAATTTTCCTAAGCCGGTACGACGTCAGGTTGTTCTTGTTCATGCTCTGTAGCGACAGCTCCACCCAAATAAATCATAGTGAGAACCACAAAGATAAACGCCTGCAACGAGCCCGTGATGATGGCAAGGAACATCATGGGCAACGGCACTAGGAATGGAACAATACTAGCTAAGATCATAATAACTAGTTCTTCACCGAAAACATTTCCAAACAGCCGAAGCGACAACGACAATACACGCGACAAGTGACTGATGATCTCGATGGGCAACATAATCGGTGCAATAAAGATCGGTGCCCCTGGTGGAACAGCAAAATGCTTTAAATAGGGACCAACGCCCTGCTCACGAACCCCCTGAATGTGATAATACACCCAGACCGTTAATGCACAACCAAGCGTAACATTAATGTTGCTAGTCGGAGCCATTAAACCTGGCACGAGCCCCATTAAATTACCAAAAAGAATAAAGGCACCCATCGTACCAACAATTGGAAGGTAACGTGGTCCCTTGGGTCCTACCCACTCTTTCAGCATATTATTTAAAGTTGTCACTAAGTCCTCAGCGACAAGCTGCATTTTCGAAGGATTCTCAACACTAAGGCGAGTTTGAAGTAGCACGCCGATCGCAGTAATAAAAATTAGTATCAGGATCGCCATAACTAGGTAGTCAGGAATAACCGTCTCTTCTGGCCCGAAGGAATAGCCCAATGGTGATAGCAGTGTCGCAACCACTGGTCCAAAGATTTCATTTACTGCGTGGACAATCCAAAGTTCGTGGTGTAGTTCTTCCATCGAAGGATCTTGAGGGATAATGCAGTTCGTTTAACCTAGCGACGACTTGAATTCCAGGGAATAATAACGCTTCGGATGGCTTCGATCGTAGCCGCCGCAACCATAGATGACGCGCCCAAAAACATTCCCACTGCGTGCAGGCGCAAGCGAGAAATCATAACGTACGCCATTAGGCCGAGTAAAGCGTACCGTGCTACAAGTTTCAGTAGAGCCCATGTAATTTGTGCTACTGGCATCGGGCGCTTCACCTGAGGTGTAACCCCCTGTGATGCTGGCTCCAGTGATTCATCCTCTCGGGTAAAACCCGAGGTGAGAATCACTACAAGCGAGTCAATCCCTTTTTTGATAGCCCAGTAGCTAGTGCCAATCAGTGCTCCTCCAGCAAGGACGCCCACAGCCAAATCCGTCTTTCCGCCTTGCCAAATCCATGCCCCTAATGAAATAAAGAGACACCAAGACAAAGCACTCAATTCAAGCCGCCGCACCACTGGATCCGCTTCCGCGGCATTCACTTTGGAAACTTCGAGGCCGCCCGGTAGACATTCATAATGCCTGCGGCAAGACCAATAAAGAAAAAGATTAAGAAAAAGGCAGGTTCGGTACTGAGCCACTCATCAAGGAGCCAGCCAGACCAGGCACCGATAACTACAGCGAGCACAAAGGAAAACCCAACGGTACTGAAAATTCCGACAGTCAAAAACGTTTTAGCGAAAGATTTATTCAGTTTTTGCAATGTTGAGATGGTCTCGTTATCAATCAGTTAAACGAAACATTCTAATGAATACCAGCTGCGAGTCTAACCATTCCCAAACTTCTCGCCGACACCTCAGCAAAATCAAATAGCGGCGCTGGGTAAATACCAAGCAAGACTGTCCCGACCACACCGATCATCAGGGTTACAGCTAACGCCGGCTGGACAACAATAGGCGAACCAACCGCTTCTTCCTTCATCCACATGAACACCACGACTCTGATGTAGTAGTAGAGAGAAACTGCACTATTCGCAACCGCAATGATCGCTAGCCAGTAGAAACCTGCATCAATCGCCGCTCCAAATAACCAGAACTTACCCATAAATCCAGCGGTTGGAGGAATTCCACCAAGAGACAGCAAGAAAAGTAGCATCGCAACGGCAGCAACAGGATTACGAAAATACAAGCCGCTTAGATCTTTGAGCTCATCACCGACAATATCTTCTCGACGCATCATGACTACAACCGCAAAGGCCCCCAGCTGCATAAATACATACACCACCATGTAAATCAACATGGCCTGGATTCCCCACGGTGTACCAACAACAACCCCCATCAGGACATAGCCAGCATGAGCAATTGACGAGTACGCCAGCATACGCTTCAAATTACTCTGGGTTAGTGCTGAAATGTTGCCAACCGTCATAGTCAACACGGCCAAGAGCCAAAACAGCGATTGCCATTCATCCTTTAAGCCAGGAAGAGCTTCTTGAAAAATACGAAGCACCATAGCGAAGGAGGCTGCCTTAGAACCCACCGACAAAAAAGCGGTTACCGGAGTCGGCGCACCTTCGTACACATCGGGTGCCCACATATGGAATGGCACAGCAGCAATCTTGAAACCCACGCCTGCGACGACAAGAACAATAGCCAGCAGAAGCACTGGGGAGATCTCTGAGCCATCAAGAACCTCCATGATTCCGTGAAGATTGGTGGTCCCAGTGAGCCCGTAGAGTATCGACAACCCGTAAAGTAGGAGGCCTAACGAGAAAGCTCCGAGTAGGAAGTACTTTACCGCAGCCTCATTCGAACGCCGACTAGGCTTAAGATATCCTGCCAAAATGTAGAAGCTTACGGCCATCGTTTCGAGGCCGATAAAGATCGCAATAAGATCAACAGCACTGGCCATGACCATCATCCCGAGCGTCGCGCATAAAATTAAGAAGTAGTACTCGCCGAAACGTACGTTCTCTACTTCGAGATAACGAGACGACATCAAAATGGTTAGAGCCGCCGTCACTAAAAAGACGATTTTGAAAAAGAATGCAAAGGCATCCACGGCCATCAAACCGCGAGCCACAGTTACGTTAATACCAGCTAACGGAAGCATGGCAGCACCAGTCACCGCCACAATACCGAGGGCTAGCCACATTAAGAGGCCCTGGCTTTTTTTGGATATCATGACGTCAACTGCCAGTAGAACGAGCGCGCCTGCCGTCAAAACAAGCTCAGGGAGGAGATAGTAAAAATCCAGTACCGAAAAACCTGGTGGCATTAATCGCTTTCTCTCTTATCAGTGATGGCCGTCGCCACAAGAGGTGTCGAAGCACCACAAGCATCAATCACAGCTGGTTCGTCTGAGCGTGATCTGCCCCATTCCAAGATATTGACTCCGAATCCTTCATTTCGTTTGGTCATCACAGCCGACGCATCCCCACAACTCGCTTGTGCATCCCGAAGCTCGCTAGCGCTCAAGCGTGACATGACTCTCTCGACAGAAGTTTCCAGACGATTAATAAATGGAGACGGATACAACCCAATCCAAAACGCCAAAATAATTAGCGGCACAAAAGTCGCTAGCTCTCGTAAACCCAAGTCAGGGAGATTCTCATTTTTGGGGTTCTCTATATCACCAAACATAGTTCGCTGATACAACCAAAGCATGTAGGTGGCACCGAGTACAATGCCCAGCGCAGCCACTCCAGCCCACATCTTGTTCTCAACAAAAATCCCCTGAAGAATAAGGATCTCACCTATGAACCCATTCAAGGCTGGCAAGCCAATCGATGACATCGTCATAATCAGAAAGATTGCTGCATACACTGGCATCACTTTCGACAACCCACCGTACTCAGAAATTTCTCTTGTATGACGACGCTCGTAAACGACACCAACAAGCAAGAAGAGGGCTCCCGTAGAAATACCGTGGTTGATCTGCTGGACGATACTTCCCGTAATACCAACTGGGTTTAACGCAAACATACCGAGCATAACCATGCCCATGTGGCTTACACTCGAATAAGCGACCAGACGTTTCCAGTCACTCTGTGCCAACGCGACTAAAGCTCCGTAAACAATTCCTATGATCGACAACCAAACAATCATTGGAACGAAATAATGACTCGCTTCCGGAAGAATCGGGAGACTGAATCTGATAAAACCGTAAGTCCCCATTTTCAGTAATACGGCAGCCAGAATCACAGAACCAGCGGTCGGCGCATCTGTGTGTGCATCCGGAAGCCACGTGTGGAACGGAAACATAGGAACTTTAATAGCAAAGCCAAGAAAAAATGCTAGGAAAACCCAAAACTGTATCTCCGCAGGCACACCAAGCTGATGGAACTCGGTTACGTCAAAGGTGTAAATTCCGGTAAGACTGTGCTGATAGAAGTAGAGTGCCAAGATGCCGAGCAGCATCACAACACTTCCTACTAAGGTATAGAGGAAAAACTTGATGGCTGAATAGAGGCGCCTATCACTTCCCCAAATACCGATGAGGAAGTACATCGGAACGAGCATGACTTCCCAAAATAAAAAGAACAAAAGGAAATCTAGAGCCACAAACGCACCAATCATTCCTACCTGAAGCAGCAAGAGGAAGACATAGTATTCCTTGACACGCTCAGTTATGGCCGTCCAAGAGGACATTATCGCCAGAAAGCCCATCAGTGTGGCCAAGAGAATGAGCAGACTGCTAAAACCGTCAACACCGAGGTGATACTCTGCGCCGATGGACGGGATCCACTGGAGTCGTTCAACAAATTGCCAATCTGGATCCAGTGGGTCATACCAGAACCAAAGCGGTAAGGACACCAGGAACCCAAGACCCCCAGTAATGTTGGCAATCCAACGGATGATATTTTGACTATTCTTATTCACGAACAGAAGCAGGACAGTGCCTACCAACGGCGTGAATAGAATCAGCGATAGCAGCGGGAAGTTGGCTGTATTGGTCATACAAATCGTCCGAACCGAGTAAGCTCGGCCCTTAGTCTATGTCAATCACTCCAGGCTCAGTTGAGCTCGTGCTTGGCGTCATGAGATCCCCGTCAACGCACGAACAAGTAATAGCTAACAAAAGCGAACACCCCGAACAACATTAATACCGCATAGTTTTGGATCAGTCCCGTTTGAACGCGTCTGAATACAAAACTGGACTCAGAAGCGACCCAACCAACCAAGTTAACTAGTCCGTCAACTACGTATTTATCAATAGCATGCGAGAACCAAGAAGATACGAGCGTTAACCAGGCAGTCCCATTCACGCCACCATCCACGATCTTCTTATCAAAAGTTCGTAAATGTGCGGCACTCGAAAAAGTCCCCCGAACAACCGAAGCATCGTATGCTTCGTCTACATAGTACTTCCCTGTTAAGACACAATGTAATTTAGACCAGCGTTTAGCAAGTCTGTCTGCAATCTCAGGCCGGCTAATGTAAAACTTGGAAGCCAACCCGATACCCATAACAGCCACGAGTACAGAAAGGGCCATGAGGACCAATTCACCTGCATGGGACAAGTGGGCTCCTCCATGCTCTGCAGGGTGCACTGCCTCAACTCCGACAGAGGCCGTCAGGCTCGGTTCGAGAAAATGTTCGATCGCATTACTTCCCCCAAGTGCGGCTGGGACAGCACCAAAACCGACAACAACAGCTCCAGCAGCACGCGCTAGCAGTGGAATCGTCCTAGTCCGCGGGGACGCGGGAGGCCCATGCCAAATTCCGTGACCGTGATCACTCGAAGCAGCCGTACCCCCATGCTCTTCTACCTCTGCACTAGCCCCTCCCTGTTTCCATGACGGGCCACGGTAGGAACCAAAAAAAGTCATCGACATCAACCGAAACATGTAGAAAGCCGTCATAGCCGCCGTCACAACCGCCACTCCCCAGATTAGCCGGTTGTCCAAAAACGTTCTAAACAGAATCTCATCCTTACTGAAAAAGCCAGACAACGGTGGAATACCAGCGATCGCAAGGGTTCCAATCAGCATCGTCACAAAAGTGATTGGCATGTAGCTTTTTAATGCACCCATCCGTCGCATGTCCTGCTCACCTGCCATGGCGTGAATCACAGATCCACTTCCCAAAAACAGCAGAGCCTTAAAGAACGCATGGGTCATTAAGTGGAAAACCCCAGCGGCAAATGCCCCAACACCAGTAGCTAAGAACATATATCCAAGCTGAGACACAGTCGAATACGCCAACACGCGTTTTATGTCGTTCTGAACCAGACCAATTGAGGCAGCCATAAGCGCTGTTAGAAGGCCAACCGTCGCAACAATCGTCATCACCATCGGAGCATGTGTAAAAAGCACAGCGTTTCGGCAAACCATATAAACACCGGCAGTTACCATCGTTGCAGCATGGATTAAGGCCGATACAGGTGTCGGCCCCTCCATCGCGTCAGGAAGCCAGACGTACAAGGGTATCTGGGCACTTTTTCCCGTTGCACCAATAAAAAGCAGAAGACATATCAACGACAAAACACCAAACCCGGCAGCCTCTATAGGCATCGTTGCCGCTGCATCGGCAACTTCACGAAAATCAAGTGTGCCAAAGGTAAAAAATACTAGGAAAACACCGAGTACAAAGCCCCAGTCACCAACACGATTAACAATGAACGCTTTTTTACCCGCATCCGAAGCGCTCTTCTTCTTGTACCAGAAGCCAATGAGTAGATAGGAACATAGACCACCGCCTTCCCGACCCACAAACATCACCAAGTAATTACTACCCAGCACAAGCGTGAGCATGAAGAAGCAAAAGAGGTTCAGATAACAAAAGAATCTTGCGTAGCCACCACGCGGCTCGTCATGCATATAAGAAGTCGAATAAACATGGATTAGGAACCCAATGCCAGTAACAACCAGGATCATCAAGCCAGACAATGGGTCAAGCCGAAATGCCCAAGGCACTTCAAATTGTCCGAGACCATTCACAGTTTCAAGCGGAATGGCAGGAATCCACGACGCCACATTAACAACATGGTCGCGGGCATGAACCGGCAAACCAAGTAGTTCAATGAACGCAACACCAGACAGCAGTAGCGAACCACCCATGGCTGTACACGCAATCGCACCAGAGAGGCTTTTACTGAAGCTGCGAATGCCCACAAGACCATTGACAGCAGCGCCAATCCCGGGAAGTAGTGGAATAAGCCAGATTAGATCCATAACAATAAGTACTTAATATTTATAATCGTCAGTCAGATTCACGAAATTCGTAATATTTTGTATAGCGTTCCTACCATCGCATCACATTCATTTCGTCAATGTTAACCGTTTCCTTGTTACGGTAGAACGCGAGAAGAATACCCAAGCCCACAGCAGCCTCTGCCGCAGCCACAGCGATCACGAACAGGGCGAACACTTGGCCCACAACATCCTCAAGCTGTCTTGCATATGCGATCAAATTGATATTCACAGCATTCAGCATAAGCTCGATAGACATAAAAATAATGATGATGTTCCGACGAACCAATACACCGATCACACCAATCATAAAAAGTGCCGCCGAGAAGATCATGTAATGTTGCGGCGTGATCTCCATCACGATTCCCTCTTCGCTAAAACGATAGCACCAACCATGGCAACCAGCAGCAGAATGGAAGCCACCTCAAACGGGATTAAGTAATTAGTATAGAGAAGCATACCAACACGTTCTACATTGCCGACGACACCATCGTCGACCGGCACCGCACTAGGACCACTACTCACGCTGTAGGTCGAGATCGCTGCAAGCTGGGCCAATACAAGCCCTGCCAACACCAAGCCTAAACGACCCAGTCTCCGTGTGTCCTGATGTTGTTCTGGTGGACGCTTGAGATTGACCAACATAACTACGAATAAGTACAGAACAACAATGCCCCCAGCATAAACAAGGACCTGGATAACTGCCAAAAACTCAGCGTGAAGCGACACGTAAAGAACCGCTACGAGTAAAAAGTCAAGTACGAGAAATAAGACACTATGCACCGTGCTTCGTACACTGATGACCAGTACCGCAAAAACGAGAATCAACGTCGACAAAGTGTAAAACGTGATCGCTTCACCCATAAATTAATTCACTCGCCTTGAGATCACAGTAGTACTTTCGCAGTCGCAGTCACCACGAGGTTCGCAATAGCAATCGGTATGAGTACCTTCCACCCAAGCCGCATTAATTGATCGTAACGGTAGCGTGGGAGCGTAGCTCGTATCCACAGAAAAACATAAAGAAAAACAAAAGTTTTAGTCAGAAACCAGATCCAACTTGGCACAAAATCAAGAAATGCTAAAGCGGATACACTCGGAAACGGACGGAGCCAACCACCAAGAAACAAGGTAGTCGCCAACGAAGAAATAACGATCATATTTGCGTACTCAGCCAGAAAAAACAGCGCAAAGCGCATGCCACTATACTCGGTATGAAAACCTCCAGTCAGCTCCTGCTCCGCTTCTGGCATGTCAAACGGTGCGCGGTTCGTCTCCGCGAGTCCACCAATCATAAAAACCACAAAGGCCACCGGCTGAGCAAACACAAACCACAGACCCGCATCAAGTTGGGCATTCACGATTCCAACCATGCTCAGTGTGCCCGCCATCAAAACCATACTGACCAAGGTCATCGTCACAGCCACTTCGTAACTGATGAGCTGTGCTGAAGCTCTGAGGCTAGCGAGTAATGGATACTTACTGTTGGATGCCCAACCCGCAAGAATGAGACCGTAAACACCGATCGACGCAACTGAAACAACGTAGAGAAGCCCCACATTAACATCGGTAATGTAGAGTGAAATGCTTCGGCCGAAGAGTTCTGTTTCACTACCGAAGGGAATCACCGCAAAAACAATCAGCGCCGGCACAAGGACGATAATGGGAGCAGCCGTAAAAACCCACTTGTCCGCCAGTCTGGGCGTAATGTCCTCTTTAATCATCAGCTTAAGCGCATCGGCAATCGGCTGTAAAACACCATAGGGGCCTACTCGCATTGGCCCCAAACGCACCTGCACCCATGCAATGACCTTACGCTCTAACAGCACCATGTAAGTCACTGCGATTAGAACGGCATTAAGGATAATGGCGATTTTCAATAGCGGGATGATAAAGCTATCAACCATGAGCAACTCACGAACCTGTTTGCGGCACTAGTACCGCCTACCTGTCAACTTCTCCCAACACAACATCAATCGAGCCGATCAGTGCTACGACGTCAGCCACCATATGCCCCTTAATAAGACGCGGTAGAGTTTGCAGGTTACAAAATGACGGGGGTCTTACGCGAAAGCGGTACGGACTCGTAGACTTCCCATCACACACTATAAAATATCCGAGCTCTCCCTTTGGAGATTCGATAGCATGGTAGGTCTCCCCTGCCGGAGGCTTAATCAGACGGGGCACCTTGCCTATGATCGGACCTTCTGGCAAACCATCGATAGCTTGCCGAATAATCCGAATCGATTCACGGAACTCTTCCAGCCTGACTAGATAGCGATCATAAGTGTCACCCCTATGTCCAACCGCCACGTGAAAATCGAATTCTTCGTAAGCGGCGTAAGGCTCGTCTTTCCGAATATCCCTCGGCACCCCGGAACCTCTAAGCGCCGGGCCGGTCAAACCAAGAGCAATAGCCTCTGGACCAGAAATAATTCCAATGTCACGTGTCCGTTCCAACCAAATCCGATTATGGGTAAGCAGTTCTTCGTACTCAAGAACCTTGGCTTCCATGATGTCGCAAAACCCACGAACCTTGCCATCCCATCCCACAGGAATATCAAGAGGAAGTCCGCCGATACGCATCGAGTTATACGTGAGTCGCGCTCCACAATATTCTTCGAACAAATCCAGAATAAGTTCACGCTCGCGGAACGCGTAAAGGAACACCGTCATCGCACCAATGTCCATCGCATGCGTGCCAATCCAAAGACAATGACTGGCAATACGCTGTAATTCGGCAAGAACTGTCCGGATGTACTTCGCACGTCTCGGCACTTCGACTGAAAGAAGTTTTTCAACCGTCTGACAATAGCCGAGATTACTCGTAGCCGCTGCGATATAGTCCATCCTGTCAGTAATCAGAATAATTTGGGTCCAGTCTCTGTTCTCACAGAGCTTTTCAATTCCCCGGTGCAGGTATCCGATCACTACATCTGAATCAACTACGCGCTCACCATCAAGCTTCAGTACGATGCGTAGCACCCCGTGTGTGCTGGGATGCTGTGGCCCCATATTGAGAACCAATTCCTCAGTATCGAACATTGGCCGTGCAACTTCAGTCGTCATGTATTCGTATCCTGTTTCGAACACACCCAATTAGAGTTCATACTCAAAGCCCAAGCTAACCAAGAGACAACATGTATCACTCAATCTCCGTCTCGTCTTGCAGATTACGAAGTTTAAGCCAATCGAGTGGGCTCTCCATCAGCAGATCCCCTGGGCCCTCTAGAGGGTAATCCTTCCGTTGTGGATGGCCTTGCCATTCATCCGGCATCAACAATCGACGGCGATCGGGATGACCGACGAAATTAACTCCGAACATGTCGTAAACCTCACGTTCGAGCCAATTTGCAGCAGGCCAGACCTCTGAAACCGATGGAACCGGTTCATTCTCAGCAGCACGAACCTTAACGCGGACACGATGTCGATACTGTGTTGAATAAAGACTGTAAACAACATCAAATCGCTGTTTTCGAGGAGGCCAATCCACCGCTGTCACGTCAGAACAACTATCAAACGAAGTCCCCGGTGAGTCACGTAAGAACGTCGCCACCTCGATGAGGTGATTAGCCTGAACAACTACCGTCCAGTCTCCGACCCAATAGCTAACCAACGAAACAGAGTCCGGAAGAGCGCTCCGTAGCGAGGCGATAAAGGGGGGAACGGGCAAATCCTCTGGTGGCTCCTGATCCGGAGGTCCAGTCGGCGCTCCCAGCACTTTTTTAGGAGCGGGTTTTGCAGCAGGTTTTGCAGCCGAACTAGTCGGTGTCGGCTTCGCGACCTCACTCGACTTACTCCCCTCAGGCGGCGGCTGTTTAATAGTCTCGTCCGGCATACAGCAACTCGTCGGCCCTACCAGATCGATTGTTGGGCCTCTCAAACACAACACACACTAGGACCACTCCAGAGCTCCCTTCCTCCAAGCGTACACATAACCCACCACAAGGATGAAGAGAAACACAAACATCTCAATTAGACCAAACAGAGCTAATTCATCAATGATGACTGCCCACGGAAATAAAAAAACTGTTTCAACATCAAAAATAACAAACAACATAGCAACCAAATAGTACCGAATACTGTAACGATCACGAGCGTCTGTCGATGGCTCAATGCCACACTCATAAGGTTCAAGTTTCACCTTATTGTACTTCTTGGAGTGGAGAAGGCCCGAGACCATCAGGGTAAAAATAGCGAACCCAATCGCGATCAAGACAAACAAAAGAATCGGTACGTAGGCTTCGGGCATAATGACTTTCGAAGTAACGGTCTAATAAACCAACTGGCGCTCAGCGGTGTGCCGCACGCCCAAAGCTAGACTGTACACCCTTCCACGGGACGAAGTCCAACAGCAACCATGACAAGAAACTACCACCCCATCGCAAATTCAGCGCATTGCACAAAAAGCGTGTACGCGCTGGTCGTTAGTATCACGTGCAAAGACAAGTGTCATGGGACCTAGAAATCCTATTTCATAGTGGGTAACTACGTGGCTTAAAGAAGGCAAGAATGCTTAATGAAGTCGCCTAAATCACTCCAACTAATGGAAAAAGAAAGACTTCTGAGCGTAGCGTATGCTTGACGCCACTAAAGGTCGAGGCCTATACTTCATAGGGAAAGGGCACACTAACCGCACCATTTGAGGATCGAATGCCAAGGTTATCCATTCTAGTCCTTGCACTGATCTCTACAATCCTCGTTACATCCGCAGGAACAGCACAGACTTCACGACGTGAACGTCAGATGTACGTGAGCGTTCTAGATCAGGAAGGCACCGCCGTGATTGGGCTGGGACCTGCTGATTTCATCGTACGCGAAAATGGAATACAACGAGAAGTGGTAAGTGCTGGACCTGCTACGTTACCAATGCAAATTGCTATTCTTATCGACACTAGCGTGGCAGCAACTAACGCCCTTCGCGACATTCGTGTTGCAGCACTCGATTTCGTACGTCAAATGCACGAGCAAAACGAGATTACGCTCATCACCTTCGGGGACCGTCCCACGATCCTAGTCGAATCTACCAGCGACTTCGACAAACTCAAAAAAGGCCTTAGCCGAACTTTCGCTCGTCCAGATACCGGATCGTACTTTCTCGACGCACTCTACAACACCACCCGCGGATTCCTACGCCGGCGGGCAAGCCGCCCTGTCATTTTGGCCCTTACTGCTGAGGGAGTCGAATTCAGCAACCACAACCGTGACAAAGTCCTAGAGTCGCTTCATTCTAGCGGTGCAGCTCTACACTCCATCGTCCTCGGCTCAGGTCTTGCAGGAGTATCAGCTGGTCGTGCAGAACGTGACCGGAGCATTGTGCTAAGTGAAGGTTCTAAAACAACCGGAGGGAGACGAGACAACCTGAGAGTCAATTCAGCACTAAAAGCCAAGTTAAAACAGGCGGCAGACGAACTGTCGAATCAGTACCTTATCGGATACGTACGACCGGAGACACTCATCCCGCCAAAAAATATCACCGTCCAAGTGAAGAATTCGACTCTAGTTGCGCGAGGCAACCCCGTAATCAAGAATGACGAAAATCTCCCTCAGAGACGACATATTTTACGTGGAGCAGCAAACCCCTAATCAAGAACAACGTGCCATGGTTCACCATCCCCGACGGTTAGCTCTACTCCTTACGTTCTGTCTCTCGGTGTCTCTCACCTCACAGACAAGTTCTCAGCAAATACCTCTGGCACCAGCGTTTCGTACCGGTGTGGATATCGTATCTCTGAACATCACTGTTACTGAAGGGGATCAACACTACGTTAAAGACCTCGAAGAGTACGACTTCAATGTCTTTGAGGACGGCACTGAACAAAACATAACGTTCTTCACTCGGAAACAATTACCCGTTGCACTCGCCTTGCTTCTTGACACAAGTGCCAGTATGGAAGAAAAGCTGAATACTGCCCAGCAAGCAGCCATCGGCTTCGCCTACCAGCTTCAAGAAGAAGACCTCGCAGAAGTAATCGACTTTGACAACCGTGTCGAGATTCTTCAGGAGTTCACAAACCAACGAACTGATCTTGAACAAGCTATTCGGAGAACGTCTGTTGGTGGTTCGACTTCGTTATACAACGCGATATATATCTCACTTAAGGAACTCAAAAAAATACAGGTTAACTCGTCCGATGAGATCCGGCGTCAAGCAATCATTGTGTTATCAGACGGCGAGGACACATCAAGCCTAGTAAGCTTTGAAGAAGTTCTTGAGCTAGCCAAACGCTCAGAAACAGCAATTTACACGATCGGGCTCCGGGCCGAAGAAACGAGGACTGGAGGGAACTTTAGAGAGTCCGACTTCGTTCTACGACAACTGGCTTACGAAACAGGGGGAAGAGCGGTTTTTCCGAACCGAGTTGAAGATCTGGCTGAAGTGTACGCACAAATCGCTGAAGAACTATCAAGTCAGTACACCATCGGCTATGTCTCTGATAACCCGAGACAAGATGGGAATTGGCGTCGTATCGTCGTACAAGTAGGCCGTCCGAATCTATTAACACGAACCAAACAAGGCTACTACGCACCAACCACATCTAAGTAAATTATGGATACTCAAATCATACAAACAGTAGACTTGACTGGATCAGGACAATGAACGTAATGCCGCTGCTTTTCTACATCGCTGCCACCGTGGCTTACGGCATTTACTTTGCCAGTCGTAGCCGTCCTGCCGGTCGGCTAGCCACGGGCGCACTCATCGCAGCAGCTATCACACACACGTTCGTGATCGGGATGCAAACTATGCAGACAGGTTATCTGCCAATCGTTAGTACGACAGGGGCAATTTCTGCATTCGTCTGGCTACTTGCTCTTGCGTATCTGTACACCGAACTTACTACTGATGAACGATCTATGGGAGTGTTTATTACACCACTACTCGCAATATTACAGTTACTTCCCACCATAACCAGCGAAGTGACTACCCGACCAGCGATTCTCCAAAATCCGCTATTCACAGTACATGTGTCGTCACTTCTGTTTGCCTACGCGAGCTTCGCACTCGCATGCGTGATCGGAGTTACTTACGTCCTCTTATTTAAAGAGATTAAAACCAAAGAACTCGGTTTCTTCTACGCTCGTCTACCATCCTTACAAGTTCTCGATGTAATGAATGTTCGTGCGATAACCGTGGGCTGGATCTTTCTAACGATTGGAGTTGCTGTAGGCTGGTTCTGGGCGAACCAGGCCACTAGTCAGGCTGCCACAGACCCACGACTTCAGGCCATGTCTTTTTTTGATCCTAAGATCTTTGCAGCAACCCTATGCTGGCTCGTTTACTCATTTGAATTACTCGCAAGACGCACAATCGGATGGCGTGGGCGTCGATCGGCATGGCTTTCAACAATTGGTTTTACAATCGTTCTTCTAAACTTTGTTCCAGTGGGGTACTTCCTCACAAAGAGCCACAACTTTTAAGTCAAGTGTTACGCTAATGTCGGAGTCTCCAACCATCACATCCACACTAGAGCAAAGACCCCATCTATTAATGCTGGGAGCGAGTCATCACTCGACTCCTGTGGAACTTCGTGAGCGTCTTGATTTTGGCACAGAGAAAATCAAAGATGCACTAGCTTCTTTGGTCGCTCGACCGGACTTCGGCGAAGCAGTCGTACTATCAACCTGTAATCGATCCGAACTATACGTAACCTGCACTAACATCACAGAAGCTAAAAGATCACTAATCGTGCTCCTAACTGAATTTCATCAATTACCAGCGGAAATACTCGAACCTCATCTCTACGTGTGTGTCGACGGAGAAGTAGCACAACACCTGTACCGAGTAGCAGCTGGACTTGACTCACTGGTGGTCGGTGAACCACAAATTTTCGGCCAAGTCAAAGAAGCTCTTGCAATTGCAACTGACCAACACTGTGCCGGACCGTTACTTAATCGACTCTTCCACTCGTCATTTACCGTCGGCAAACGCGTACGAACAGAAACTGGCCTCGCAGAAGGAGCAGTCTCAGTTAGCTTCGCAGCTGTTTCACTAGCAAGAAAAATTTTTGGCGACTTAGCTAGTCTCCATGTACTCCTGCTTGGTGCTGGTGAAATGACCGCACTGACTGCTCTTCATCTACGCTCACAGAAAGTTAGAGAAATCGTAATCGCCAGTCGGACTCCAACTCATGCTAACTCTCTGGCCGATGAGATCGAAGGCACCACAATCCCATGGAGCGCATATACCGAAGCTCTAGACCACGCAGACATTGTAATTACCGCGACAAGTTCTCCAAAACCAATTTTAACGAAAGAAACTCTACAGAACTCAATGCAAACGGGACGAGACAAACCCCTATTCATCATCGATGTCGGGGTCCCTCGCAACGTCGAGGCAGAGGCTGGACGAATCGAACAAGTCTTTCTGTACAACATCGATGACCTCACATCAATCGTCAAAGACAATCTATCGAGACGAAAAACCGAAATCCAACAAGCCGAAACCATCGTGAGCAACGAGGCAAGACAATTTGACACCTGGTTGCAAGCCCGACGTGCCATCCCAACTATCGTGGCACTGCGACAACGATTTGAGGCCATCCGACATTCAGAACTCGAACGACTAGAACCAAAAATTGCCGCTTTACCTCCAGAGGCACGTGCAAGGATTGAAGAAATCACGCATCTACTTGTCGAAAAATTACTACTCACGCCAACAACGGAACTTAAGGCAGCCTCTGACCAGGAAACCGTAATAGCCTACTCAGACGCCCTAAGTCGACTCTTTAGTCTGACCGACAACTCGACAACAATTTCACTGGATAGTACAAGTAACGGGGAGAACAAAACTTCCCCTAGTCGCTCCAACTCTAAAAGCGCTGTCACACGATGAAAACGGTTCGGTTGGGAACGCGAGGAAGCCCCCTCGCACTTTGGCAAGCACGTGCCGTAGCGACTGCAATCGATCTACAGGGCATGGCCAGTTGCGAGATCTGCATCGTGAAAACTTCTGGCGACCAACTTGGGAAAACAAAAATCAATACAGACGGCAAAAGATTGTTTGTTAAGGAGATAGAAGAAGCACTCATTAATGATGAAATCGACCTCGCCGTACACAGCGCTAAAGACATGCCAGGAACTTTACCAACAGGGCTAAAAATCGGATCCGTGCTCAGACGCGAGGATCCGCGTGACGCATTCGTTGTCCCAAAACGAATGCCCGCTAAAGATACAAATTTCAGCGGACTCGTGGCATCACTCGGCGACTCTCCACGTATCGGCACGGGCAGTGTTAGGCGAATCGCTCAAATCAAGAGACTCTGGCCAAGTGCTATATTTCTTCCTATTCGTGGCAACCTGGATACCCGTCTACAGAAACTAGATGCTGGAGAGTACGATGTCCTGGTACTCGCTGCCGCTGGATTGAAACGACTAGGCTTGTCGCACCGAATCGCAGCCACCCTAAGCGTGGAACAATGTCTTCCAGCACCCGGTCAAGGTGCAATCGCCGTTGAAATTCGTGAAAGTGACCTACTAGTCAGTTCACTCGTAACACGGTGTTTAGACGTTCGTTCAAAGACAGCCGTCTCGGCTGAACGCGCGCTCGTGGCTGGCTTGGGTGGTGATTGCCAAACACCAATAGGAGCTTTCGCTCAATTCATAGACGAAAAAATTGAACTACGCGCAGCAGTGACCTCACTCGATGGAGCCAGACACATCACGTACTGTCAACGTAGTCATCCGAAGGACGCAATTTCTCTTGGCCACGAAATTGCCAAACAACTTCTAGCAAAAGGTGGTGACAAAATCTTAGCTGAAGCTCTGGAAAGTCGCACGGAAGCCCCTGAAAAGACTGGAGGCTCTTTATGAAGCGTGATCAATCTCGCTTGGACTCCTAGGCAGACAGGTTGAATTTTTTAGTCGCATAGGAATCTTATGAAGCATCCTATTGTCTATCTTGTCGGCTCAGGTCCTGGGGATCCTTTACTCATCAGCGTACGAGGCCTCAAGTATCTCAAAGCAGCAGACGTTGTCGTGTTCGACCACCTCGTACATGCCAAGCTACTGAGATCAGTGTCAGCAAACGCCGAATGTATCGACGTCGGCCCATCAGCACACAAGTCATTCGACCAAGAAGCTATCTCTTACTTGCTAGCCGACAAGGCGAGGGAAGGCAATGTGGTCGTCCGGCTTAAATTGGGTGATCCGTTTGTATTCAATGATGGAGGCAAAGAAGCCCTCTTTCTCCATGAGCAGGGAATTCCATTCGAGGTGGTCCCAGGAATCCCGTCAGCGATTGGAACCCCCTGTCACGCTGGCATCCCCATCACTTATCCAGGGGACAGCAACATCACCACATTCGTTCGTGGGGACGAAAGTGAGGGTTCCCA
>CAZQMT010000017.1:23136-25330 GCA_964594555.1 uncultured Vicinamibacterales bacterium | reverse complement strand
TAACTTACAGATTACCGCATACAAAATAGGAGGCTCAATATTGCTCGTGTGGTTGGCACAGTACACAGAAGCTCGACTCAAATCAACGTTCTCCATCCCAACCACACGATACCGTATCCCCGTAAAAACCATCGCAAGTCTAACGCCCTGAAGACCTAACCAATAGAGAATCTGTGGCCATTTGAAGAGGACCGCGAGGAGTAACCCTGGAGGTCCTGTTGTCAGTGTATAAACAGAAACCACCACATAAGCAGCAACTGATCGGATACCTGCAATAACCGTTCGAACAACAGAAACTTTAAAAATATTCATTGAGGATCAAAGGCGGAAAAATACTGAATACCGTAGAAATTCGTACAAACACAACGGGGACATCGAAAAATAAAAAGCCCGATCGGGACAGTTCCCAACCGGGCCTCGATTGACCATCAGAACTCGATTGCCAAATCAGGACGCCTTCGCCCGTCGGCGTGATGCGACGGGGGAGGCAGACGATGTCTTCGCAGCTACTACTTTCTGCACCTTCGACTTTCGGGTAGTCGACTTTCGGGTAGTCGACTTTCGGGCAGTCGACTTTCGAGCTACCGATTTTTTTGAACTAGCTTTGGCTTTAACAGCCTGTGACTTTCGTGAACCCTTAGCTCCACTAGCTTTCGAAGCTTTTTTGGCCTTCGCACGTGCCAATGCCCGGTTTCGCATCACGAAACATCGTTCTAAAGAACTGCTGACACGCTCCTCAATTGTCTCAGCCGACTGACTCACAACCTCAGAAATCTCTGAAACCACAAGAAACTTAGCTCGATCCAACATTCGTTTCTCTCTGAATGATAGATTTTTTGACTTGCTAAGAAGCGTCAAATTCTTAAGTACATCCACAACATCATAGATTGAACCCGTTCGCATCTTGTCTGAATTATCCTTAAAACGTCCCTTCCAATTCTGGTGTTTGTCAATCTTTCCGTCGCTCAATAATGAGAAGAGGCGCTCAACCTCAGCATCGTCAATAGCACGCCGTAAGCCGACACTCTCGACATTCCCGACCGGAACGAGCACCGTCGTATCATTCGAAACCATGCGTAACTTGTAGAAACCACAGGTCGTGCCCAAGATAGTCCTGTCCTCAATTAGCTCCACAATGCCGAGACCGTGATTTGGGTAAATGACCTTGTCTCCGACCTTAAATGTCAATCGTCCCCCCGCTTGAACATACTAGATAATTTTGCTTACAGAAATACGAGCGTGCAGCCCATTCAGTATACCCCAATGCACCATACATGGGCAACGAAAACGTCAAAAGCCCAAATGTTTTCAGTGTTTTTTAGTGTTTTTGAATGATAAAAATATTTTTTTCTCAATCAAAAATAATATAAGATCAAAATCTTATGGGCAAAAAAGAAACGCCGTCTCACAACGAAAAAAACAGCGAGAAGGTTCAACTCAAAAAAATCATTTACACTCGTGTATCTGACTACAATACAGTTATACAGTCCAACCTGTTTTCTGCCAAATCTAACCCAATCACTTAGACGAAATTAGGGAGAATGACGACCATGAGTCGACGATGTATCACAGCCTTAACACTCTTGACCATTTGCCTCTTAGGAACTAATCCCCTCGAAGCAATGCAGAGTAAGCAGGGGGAAAACTTAGCACCTTTTGTCCCTACTCCACAAAGAGTTGTCGATCACATGCTCGCGCTCGCTGAAATCACAGAGAACGATATCGTCTATGACCTCGGCTGTGGAGACGGCCGAATCGTTATTACCGCAGCTAAGAATTTTGGCGCACGGGGTGTTGGCATAGACTTCGACCCTAAACGGATCGCCGAATCCAGAGCGAATGCGAAAAAAGCTAAAGTAGAACATCTCGTCTCATTTAAGCTTGGTGATGCGATGGCCGCTGACGTTTCCGAAGCGAGCGTGGTCACCCTCTATCTACTTTCTTCTTCAAACCGTGCATTACGCCCCATGCTCACAAAACAACTAAAGCCAGGAGCACGAATCGTGTCGCATGCATTCAGTATGGGTGATTGGGAAGCCGATCGTATCGAAAACTTTATAGATACGAACGGCACAACACGTACAATCTATCTTTGGAAAACTGACGGCAAGGTGAGGCCATAGACAAGAGCACTACCTTAACTTATTGCGTAACTCCTTCCCGATACGCTCAACATCTTTCCACACGCGTAGTA
>CAZQMT010000017.1:14170-23126 GCA_964594555.1 uncultured Vicinamibacterales bacterium | reverse complement strand
TCCTTATGATAGTTCCCAAGAGTATGTTTTATTAGAACAAAGCTGTTTAATCTCAGCTTCAGAGTAACTTCGGCGAAGCAGCTCTTCAATAAGACGAGGGTAAGCTGAAACATCCTTTAACCCTTCTGGCAATGAGTCACCAACTCCATCGAAGTCAGATCCAAGCCCGACGTGGTCAATTCCCACAAGGTCGACCAGGTGATCAATGTGGTCAACGACATCACTTACTGTCGCATAGCCGATGTTGTGTTCTAGTCGATACTTTTTGGCAAGCTGAATACCACGAGCCGTATTAATCCCAATCCCATCTTTCTCAAGATGATGCCAAACTTCCGCATTCGCATTTTTGTACCGATCGTGAAGAAAGTCTGAGCTGAAGTTTATGCCTACAACTCCACCATTTTCAGCCAGCCTTTTAACCATCGCATCATCAATATTCCTCTCCCATCCGCTCGTGAAATGTCGAGACGAAGAACTCGAAGCTATGATCGGCGCCTTTGAAAGCTCAATAATTTGGTAGAAAGCATTGTCAGATAGGTGTGAGGTGTCAATGATCATACCGAGACGATTCATCTCGACCACAACATCTTTACCAAAAGGGCTCAATCCTCCCCAACGAGATTCACCCGCAAATGACGAATCACTCAATTGATTCGGTCTCGAGTGAGCCAGCGCGATATACCTAACCCCTCGTTTATAAAAATAACGTAATCTATCTAAATCATTCCCAATAGGAGCACCATTGATCATACCCATAGACAGCAACACCTGCGGCCCACCTGACCGCTCGAGTACCTCTTCAGCCGAAGTTACAATTCCAAATTTATCCGGATGATTAGCTACCAGTTGCCTAAGTCGGTCTATATGCGCATCCGCAACTTCTAGTGAATCACCTGTTTTTTGATGTGAAACTGGAACAAAGATACACATGAAAGCAAAATTGAGACCACCAGTTCTAGCTCGCGGGTAATCGAAATCACCAGTTTCACTGTGCTCAGCAATGTCCTCATTATTGAGGAGCAAACGATAAGGAGTGTAAATATGAGCATCGGCAATAATTAATTCATGCGCGAGACTCTCTGCTCGTTGTGCAATGTCAACCTGATCCATCACCGACTGCTGATTTTTTTTATATCGTACGTCAGAAGCACTCATCCGATAATCGGCATTACCAATAACCATCACACATACAACCATGGCCAATATCTGCCTAATTACTTTTTTCGTGGCCTTCCCAAACAACACTCGTTCGGTATCGTCCACTATAATTAACCCCATTTCTTTTATTCCCCCGTCACCACACGATTGAAACGCGTAATAAAGCCTAACCTCGCCACAGCAAGATTGTAATTCGCACCAAAAGTATTCCATGATGCCATCTCAAGAAATACAGCCGAGCGAATCTTATGCACCTGAGCTAACATTATGTATCCTCTCGTCGTGGTGTGGTAACAATCATCCGCGTTAGGAATAGCCTGGAGGAAAACTTGTGAGTTCAGATCTCGCCATCGTAATGAGCGGAGGCGGCGCGAGAGCCGCCTATCAGGTCGGTTTTCTTCGCTTTCTAGCGAAATCATATCCTAACCTTTCGATTGATATCGTCACCGGCGTCTCCGCAGGCGCTGTTAATGCGGCCTTTCTAGCGTGTAGTCCAGGTAACCTCGAAGACCGTGCGCAAAACCTGTTTAAACTCTGGAGCCAACTTCGCATTAATGACGTGTTTAATGTTGGCACTGCCGATCTCACAAAACGTGTTATGTATTGGGGTTTTAGACTCCTATCTGGCGGCAGTAAGGCAAAGTTACTCACTGCTCAAGGTCTCGTTGAAACTGCCCCCCTCAGGCAACTACTCACAAGTACCCTTAAAGCAAGAGATGGCGTGTTAACAGGAATTGACAAAAATCTCAAAGAGGGCAACTTAAAAGCCGTCGCCCTGACGGCATCCAGCTACACTACAGGACAATCGACTACGTGGGTTCAAGGTCGCGAGATCAAGCTTTGGGAGCGTGCACAGCGAAAAAGCATCAACTGTCCATTGAAAGTCGAGCACATCATGGCATCAGCTGCGCTCCCGTTTTTTTTTCCTGCGGTTCAAGTGAGTGGGGCATGGTTCGGTGATGGAGGCATCCGCCTAACAGCACCGCTTTCCCCAGCGGTACATCTCGGCGCCGATCGCATTCTAGCTATTTCAACACGATACCCTTAGCGTCGAGAAGAGGCTGACATGCCAACAGTCGATGGCTACCCACCTCCAGCACAGGTTGCCGGCTCCCTACTGAACGCTATTTTCCTCGATCAATTTGACGGTGATGCACTTAGACTCGAGCGAATTAACCACCTAATCTCAGACCTATCAGAAGAACAACGCAGAGGCTTACGACCAGTCAAGCTACTCGTCCTCAGGCCATCCCGTGATCTAGGAAAACTCGCCAATCAATTCGAGACTGCACTGCCGCATGCTTTTCGATTCTTGACCCGTGGGCTCGGCACAAGAGAGACTCGTTCGAATGACCTTCTAAGTCTTGTTATGTTTCAGCCTGACTACCTCAACCATCTGCTCGCACTTGGCGAAGCTGATGCTCGTGCACGAAAGGATGAAATCGCTGCATTGCTTCAATTGCCAGCCGAACCTAATATCTCCTAAACTATTCGAGAACGCTCTACTCAAAGGCAT
This sequence comes from uncultured Vicinamibacterales bacterium, assembly GCA_964594555.1. Classification (GTDB taxonomy): domain Bacteria; phylum Acidobacteriota; class Vicinamibacteria; order Vicinamibacterales; family CAZQMT01; genus CAZQMT01. Next base: position 20,452 of record CAZQMT010000017.1, on the reverse strand, counting down.
GTCAAAATCATAGTAGTAGACGCTCAAGTCTATCGACCCGGCAACATCGTCTTAGGATGAAGCATGTTAACCGTTTTATCGCGTGAGAACGTTGTAACAGAAATCGAGCGCGCGGGCGTTGTCGCCGTTATACGTACGAAAAACAAAGCAGAAGTACGAGCGATCGTAGATGCCATCATAGCCGGCGGCGTTCGAATTCTAGAAATTACGATGACAGTTCCTGGTGCAGCTGATCTAATCAGAGAACTTTCGGATGACTTGGGCAATACTTGCATTATTGGTGCAGGGACCGTGCTCGATAAAGACAGCGCAAAGCAAGTAATCGAAGCTGGAGCAAATTTTGTAGTTAGTCCAACTTACGATCCTCAAATCATCTCGTTGTGTCATAACCAAAAAATCGCAGTAATACCTGGATGCTTCAGCCCAACCGAAATCCTTTCAGCGTGGAAAGCTGGTGCAGATATCGTCAAAGTATTCCCAGCTGGAAATGCGGGGCCACAATACCTTCGCGATCTGAAAGGACCACTGCCTCAAATAAAATTAATGCCCACTGGTGGTGTCACAATCGAAAACTCGGGGACTTGGATCCGTGCCGGTGCAGTGGCAGTCGGCATCGGAACAGCGCTCCTAGACCCAAGGGCCATCGCCAACCGCGACTACTTGCGTTTGACTACTAACGCCAGACAACTACTAGAATCCATCGATGCTGCTAAAGCCTAAGACAAAATCAGGATAAATTTAGGAGAGCCCTATACCAACTAAAAAACACAAAAGTCAGCATCAAATATCGATCCGCTACAACGAAATTCTTATAACAACGACTAAGGACTTATGCCAAAAATCGTCACCTTCGGTGAAATCATGTTACGCCTGAGCTCACCAGGATTCGAACGACTGTTTCAAACTCCCGTTCTGCATACAAACTTCGGGGGCGGTGAGGCTAACGTTGCGATCAGCCTGGCCCATTTCGGCCTTGAAAGCCACTATGTCACAAAACTACCCGTACACACTGTCGGTGACGCAGCCATAAAACTACTCAAGTCCGAGGGAGTTCTTACCGATCAAATCATACGTGGTGGTTCACGCGTCGGAATTTATTTTTCCGAAACAGGTGCAAGCCAACGTGCTTCAACTATCGTCTACGATCGTGAACACTCTGCGACCAGTGAACTACAGCCTGGCCAAATACCATGGACAACAATCCTTAAAGACACGACATGGTTCCACTGCACCGGAATCACACCAGCACTCGGTCCAGGTCCAATTTCTTGCACTCTCGAAGCACTCAAAGCCGCACGTGCAGCTGGAACCAAAGTAAGTATCGATCTTAACTATCGCCGTAAGCTCTGGTCAGAATCTGAGGCGCAGCAAGTAATGCGTTCTCTCGTTCCATACGCAGATATCATCATCGCTAACGAAGAGGACATCCAGACAGTATTAGGCATGCAAGTTGAAGGAGTCGATACAACTCGCGGCACACTCAATACAGATGGATATCATCAAGTTGCACAAAGAATTGTTGAAGAGTTTTCTGTTCAGCAAGTCGCTATCACGCTTCGTGAAAGCTTATCAGCCAGTAAAAACGTTTGGAGTGCAGCACTTTATGATGGTCCTAGTAAGTCTTTCCATCTCAGCCAACGGTACGAAATTAATTTAGTAGATCGGATTGGTGCCGGTGACAGTTTCGCTGCCGGACTAATCTTCGCCTCTGTGACCGGCCGTAATCACAAAGAAACCTTGCGTTTCGCAGTTGCCGCAAGTGCATTGAAACAAACCATTCCTGGCGACTTTAACCGTGTCTCAGTAGCCGAAGTTGAACGACTCGCCAGTGGTGACACAAGTGGGCGTGTACAACGATAGTTCAGCCACTAAGATTGCCTCTTAATCGAGTGGTATACTCTCGATCTCCTCTGTTGCTCCTCCTACTTGCCGGAGTGGTGAAATTGGCAGACGCGCGGGATTCAAAATCCCGTGGGGTTTACTCCCCGTGTGGGTTCGATTCCCACCTCCGGCACCGCTTTTGAAAACCGTAAAATTGAGAGATATCACCAAGGACCTTGCCCAGACAAAAGTCACCCGGCACGGTAAATCGAGCGCTACGCAGACATTCACACATCTCGTGTTTCGAACTTCTTGCACCAGACATACTTCGCTTATCTAAGAGCTCCAAGAGGCGGCTTACCGCACGACCCGACCACTTGATTTCAGGCCTCGTCGCTTGCCCTTAGCCTGAGCGTTTCGATGACCGCTCCGCGGCTCTACTGAAGCTGATGGGATAAAGTCAGTAAACTTTGTGCAAGCTTTCTCAAATCTAACCTGCAACGATTCTCGTTCGTCAGAGGGCAACTGACATACTCTCTTCCACTCAGCTTTGATTTTTTTTACTTCGTCGTTCACTACCAGCCAGCGTGTTCTCTCATCGACCTTCCCCTGAATCGTATTCGAAGCCATAGCCTCTCTCCATCGCCTCGCCATTACCACAGCTGGTGATTCATCTTTAGGTAAAGATAGCGGCTGTAATTCATCGATGTACCGCTCAACAATTTCACACAATTCCTTCAAACGTTGACAATTACGTTTTGGATCAAGATCAGTGCCAGAAAAATCTTGCGGACAACGTGTCACTAGTAGGTCAAGAGTTTTTTCAAAACGCTTTGTAAGCGAAACTGACCGTTTGTCTCGTACGACGGCCAAACGTTCCCAACTAACACGTATGGCCAGCACTTTCTGAACAAGCTTGTCTTGAGTCAAATCAGTTTCAGACGAATCACAATCACTTGCCAATAACTCTTCGAGGGCTTTACACAGAACATCTCGCTCAGCTAACTTGGCTGAAAGTTCTAGTTCATCACGCTTTTGGTAACGCTTGAAAAAAGTATCGCAAGCAACACGGAATCGTTGCCAAATAGCATCAGATTTTTTGTGCTGGACGGGTCCAATTCTCTTCCAGTCTACCTGTATACGCTTCAGCTCGGCAGCTGTCTTCACCCAATCGGTCGAATCTTGTAGACCCTCAACACGCGAACAAAGTTGTTCTTTGTGTTTCAGGTTGTCCTCCCATTCGGCTTTACGCTGACGAAGAGCCTCTCCTCGCCGAGAGAAAAACTTGTCACACGAAGCTCGAAATTGTTTCCATACTAATTCTCCATCTCTGCGTGATGTTGGACCAATAAGCTTCCATTCGGCTTGGATTTTTTTGAATTCCTCGGCAGCGCGTACCCAACGGGAGGAACTGGCCAGCTCTTCAGCTCTCTTGCAGAGCTTGAGCTTACTCACGAGATTTTCTTCTCTCTCCAACTTCGCTTGTGAAAAATAAGAGTCACACCTAGCACGAACCTGATGCTGTGCTGATCTAAATCGCCTCAATAACAAATCTGTTGATTCGGATGGAACAGGCCGAATCTTCGCCCATTGATTTTGAATTTCTTTTAGTTTTTTCGTTACTTCTTCAAGATCTGAAATGTCAATAAGAGTCTCTATGCGACGACATAACTCCTCTTTGACACCAACATTTGCCCATTCTAGCCATTCATCTGTATCGCTAATTTCTCGAATCCGTTCACCTAAGGTCACTTTAATACTTTTCAATCTATTACTAACTTCTTTCTGGCTTTTAGAGGCTGATAGTCGGCCAAGATTCCCAAGAGCTTCTCGTACACGACGCACGCCTTGTTTCGCTCGGCGCATGTTGAGCTGATCAGCTCTCGTTAGAATCTCGAGATCATCACATAAAGCTCTAAACCGCGTTAGACCCTCATCCTCTTCACGACTTCGAGTCTCACGAATCAAAGACTGGCGAGCCTTGATGGACTCACCAACACGGGTAAAACGAGCGCGAAGATCAGAGTCTAAAGAATCAATCGACATAAGGGATTCCACGGATTTCATAGATTCATTCTGAAGATGCCACTGACGATCTATTAGCTCCCATGCGTGTAGGGCCTCACGAAAATCATCGTATTTAGCTAAGCGCTCTGCATCCTGGCAAAGCTTTTCTCGACGTTCACGCTCAATAGCAATAGCGACCAAACACTCACACTGTCGTTCAACCAACTGACACACATCATCGAAGCGACGTGTCAGCGCTTCACCCTGATGAGTAGCATTTGGAGGGAGCGAAGCCCACACGGTACGAACTTCGTCAATTCTACCTAGTACGTTTTCGGATCCTCTTAATCTAATAGACGGGGGCTCACTTTTCGTAACAACATTCACTGCAATATCCTTCGCCCCTCCCCGTATCTGTTCAGCTATTGACTCAATCTCTTTACACAGCCCGATTCTGGATTCAAATACATCGGCCTGTTCATTAACCGAGCTGCGAGAACGACCCGATAGTTTCTTAATAATCTCTTTGTGCGCCGTGGTAAACCTCTCAGACAAAGCAGGATCCCCTAGCCGATCGATTTCTCGCCATTCACGCTCAATCTCAAGCATACGAGTTCGAACCTGATCACAGTCCTCATGATGTACCAAATTCTCCAAAGACGAACAGAGTTCGAGTTGCCTGTCTAGCATGCCCTGGCTTTCAGTAGTAGACTGCAGAGTCTTCAAGGCCATTTTAGCGTATCGAGAGACCGCCCTAACTCTAGCCTTAGCAACAATTGCTGTGAGACATTCTACTTCTTCAGCCAGTCGTTCTACAGCTGCCATTGCAACGTCTTTATACTCACTCTTAACAGCAACGTCTCTAAGCCTAAGCGGCTCAGAGAGCTTCGACAAAGCATCAAGTCGAATACCCGCATCCAACGCCTTCTTCGCTACATCACAAATCAAACTTGCATCATCCAAACGGTTCAAAGCCGCCTGGCATATCGGTTTGTAACCAGCAGTCTTAGCAATAGCAGCTAAGTCGCGAGGCTCACGAAGTCCATCCAAAGCAACAATACCACTATCCAAATCTGAATTTGTGGTGACTAGATCAAGTAGCAGCAACCGGGCTTTTTGACGAACCTGTTTGTCTTGATCATCCTTCGAAAGTTCAGAGAGTACAATAGGATCATAAACCTTCTGAACAGCGATACGCCTCACCCTGGCATCAATGTCGTTCCGAGCGATCGAGGCCAAAACATCTTGATCTGCATCATCAAGATCGTCAACAGCTACAAGTCGAACGAACGGATCGACATGCCTCCATCTTGGCCTCGGCCTAAGGCTACTAAGAATCGACATATTAAAACCCAGCCCCATACATCAACAAACAAGCACCGTAATCAAGACAGTAATTTCTCTTCATCGTACTGGCAACATTCCATAGCACCAGAATATAAATCCAGGATATTCAAGCTGATGGATTTCAGTATTTCACACATCGAGTTCCGCCGCTTCTCCTGCTCTGTCCATGATGAATCGGAATCTCGCTGAGGCATCCTTACCCATCAACTGGTTAATAATTCGATCGGTCTCAATATGATCAACAATCTTTACCTTGAGCAGTCTTCGTGTTTTTGGGTTAAGTGTGGTTTCCCAAAGAACTTTCGGCCTCATTTCGCCAAGTCCCTTGAAACGTGTTATGTCTGGTACTGCCCTCCCAGTTTCACTCGAACAATGTTGAGTAATTATGGTGTCACGGTGAACATCATCCAGAGCCCAATATGTGTCCTTAGCAATATCAATTCTGTACAGCGGAGGCTGGGCGATATACACCTTCCCCCCTGTAATGAGTTGAGGCAAGTGACGGTAGATAAACGTCAACAAAAGCGTAGCGATGTGGTGCCCGTCGGAATCAGCATCAGCTAAAATGATTAGCTTGCCATAACGTAGGCGACTAATATCAAAATTTTTACCTAATCCGCAACCCATCGCGGTCACTAAATCTGACAGTTCACGGTTCTCTAGCACTTTGGTCAGCGAGGCACCTTCGGTGTTTAATACTTTCCCCCGAAGTGGAAGAATCGCCTGACTCACACGGTCTCGGCCTTGTTTGGCTGAACCACCCGCTGAATCGCCTTCCACAATAAACAACTCACTTAATGCGGTGCCAGGAGAAGTACAATCGCTGAGCTTACCGGGTAAATTCACGCGAGAGGCACCGCCTTTTCGCGATACCTCCTGATGCGCAGCACGACTAGCTTCCCGCGCCCGTGCGGAAAGAATAATTCGTGCCACGATAGCTTCAGCAACAGAGCTATTTTGATTAAGCCAGTGCTCAACCGCTGGTCTGACCACTGCCTCAATCGCAGAAAACCCTTCAGGATTATTCAATCTGTCTTTTGTTTGCCCTTGAAACTGTGGCTCCTCAAGAAAAAAACTTAAAATCCCCACTAGCCCTTCCCGAATGTC
>CAZQMT010000017.1:6998-14160 GCA_964594555.1 uncultured Vicinamibacterales bacterium | reverse complement strand
CTCTTACTCTCATATTTTATAATAAAAAATATAAATTTTACTTGTGCTCCCATAACCTAAATCTTAAAATCTAAAATGATTTAATCCCCTCATTCATTCAATTGTTTGAGTGTTAAATATAAGCTTATCTAGAGATCAGAAATCTTCAAGGAAAAAACTCAAAATCCCAACTAGTCCTTCACGAATATCTTCCGCAGCAATCGTAACCCCTTTAGGTGAAAGTCCGTGTGTCTCAATAAAGTTTCTCATCGCCTTACCGAGCCCGGCACGTAAACCGTTCTCATGGGTTCCACCTGATTCGGTCGGGATACCATTGACATAGCTCAATAAATTCTCATCGGTTGCCTCAGTCCACTGCAGAACGAGATTGAGTCTCGGACGGTCCTGCCTGAAGAGTGAAAATGGTTTTTGATGTACCACTTGTGCTGACCGGTCTCGAACAACGTACTTGAGATAGTCGAGTAAACCACTCGGATGTTCAAACACTTCCTGACGATGAGAAACCTCATCGTTAAAAACAACTTTAATCCCTTCATGAAGATAACTAACTACCTCTAGACGAGAACGAATGAGCTCCGCGTCAAATTCAACCTTCGGAAAAACTGTTGGATCTGGATAAAAATAAATACTTGTACCAGTTCCTCGAGCACGTCCACGTTTTTTGAGACGCCCCTGAGGCTTCCCTTTTTTGAAACGCTGTTCCCATATGTGACCGTCACGTCGAGAAGTTGCCACTAGATCACGGGAGAGTGCATTCACAACACTCGCCCCAACTCCATGCAGACCTCCACTGGCTCGATAAGTTCCAGATCCAAACTTTCCGCCAGCATGGAGCGTCGTAAAGATCACCTCCATCGCGCTTTTTTTAGACTTCGCATGACGATCTACAGGAATCCCCCGACCATCATCCACAACCGTAACTGAAGTAGCCTCACTATGGAGAGTTAGTGTAATAGTTGAAGCGTGTCCATTCATCGCTTCATCGACCGCGTTGTCTAGGATCTCCCAAACCAAATGATGTAAACCGGCCGACCCAACGCCCCCAACGTACATACCAGGCCTTTTACGAACTGGATCAAGGCCTTCAAGAACAGTGATGTCTTTCGCCGTATATGTCCGTGCCATGAAACTAAAACCAGAAACGTTCTCTACAATCGATCGACTTATAAAAATTTGTCCAGAAAGAACCAGACAGGCATTACCACCCTAAGTCCACTAGCCGTTCTATCTTTACGAACTATCAATAGAATCTATGACTGCCACCGCTGGCGGAACCACACGAATAAACTGTGCACGTTGCAACAACACGCGCCCCTTACCACCCCTGCCCGTCACTTCATACTTAGCCGTACTAATAGACTGAGTTCCACCACGTGATGTTTCCACAACCAGACGGTCTCGCTCTCTCTTCGAAATTATAAAACCAAGCACTCGATCACTATTCGCTTGAAATTTGATTACGATCACTCCCTTACCAGGCCCAGACAGATAATTAACCTCACCAACCTGACACAACATCGCATGAGCTTGCTCCGTTGCAACAATCAAAACTTCATTGCCACGAACTCGTTCCACTCCAACAACTGTCATTCCTACAGCCGGTCGAGCGAAACGGCGACCCGCTCTTGTGCTAGGCTCTTGTAGCCATTCCAGACCAAATCGTAAGCCATAGCCATCACTGGTTACTGCAATAGCATGTGTCGGAGGAATCGCGCCTTTTTTCTTAGCACAAAGTTGTCCTGTCACGCGAGAATCAAGACTAAAAGCCGCTACAATACCTTCGCCATCCTTAAATTTAAACAACCGCTGAATCGGCTCGCCATAACCAGTGGATGCCGGCACATCGACAATCCGACACGTATATGCAAAACCAAAGTTAGTGAAAAAAACAACGGAAGCTCGCGTACTTCCCACCAGAACAGAAAGCACCGAATCACCCTCCCGTAATCTCGTAGTTTTAGGATCTCGGACTTCCTTTTGACGTTTCACCCAACCATCACGAGATACGATGACAACATTATCTTCTTCGACAATGAAAGCGTCAGCAGAAATCTCAATATCGTTTTCTACGGCTTTAATGACAGTTCTTCGCTGATCTATCTTCGGAGCCCCATAGGTCTTAAGAACTTCATCTATCTCTTGGCGAACTACCTTCCAACGACCAGACTCACTATTAAGTAGCGTTGTGATTTTTCTCTTTCGTTTTCGGCATGCATCCAATTCTTTTGTAATAACAAGAATCTCTAAACGCGCAAGTCGATAGAGCTTCAACTCAAGGATGGCGTCCGTCTGCTCAGCATCAAGACCAAATTGCTTGATAATTTTTTTCGCTGCATAACTTTTACCATCTGAACGGCGTATGAGACGTAAAATTGAATCAAGCGAATCAAAGATTTTCTCGAATCCCTCAAGAATATGAATGCGTTTTTTTAATATCTCAAGCTCGTGTTCAAGACGGCCAGTTACAACGTCGAGACGAAAACGTAAGAAGTGCCAAAGAGCTGCATGTAAATCTAGACGCTCTGGACGCCCAAGCTCTGGATTCTCAGTCGGAACCAAACACGTCATATTGACAATAAATGCAGTCTGAAGAGGTGTGTGTTTACAAAGGTAAGCCATCACCATACGTTCATCAGCATCACGCTTCAGCTCAAGTGAAATCCTGACTTCATCCGTTGACAAATCCTTCACGTCGAGAAGCGGTGGAAGTTTTCGTGAAAGAATGACTTCGGCAATTCTCTCTATCAGCTGTGTCTTATTTACAGCGTACGGAACACTAGTGACATATATAGTTTTACTCGACCGTGTCGTCGCACCCAATTCCCACGTGCCACGCAAGCGAATCGATCCAGATCCAGTTTTATAAATTGACTTAAGTTCGCTAGAAGTATTGAGTATCTGTCCTCCCGTCGGAAAATCTGGGCCTCGAACATAACGGCAAAGTTGAATGCTACTCAGATCAGGGTTGTCCAACAGCTTCATGAGAGCCGTACAAATTTCATTGAGATTGTGTGGCGGAATGTTCGTGGCCATTCCCACTGCAATCCCCATAGCACCATTAATCAAAAGATTCGGAAGTTTCGCAGGAAGCACGACCGGTTCGTCCTTCGTTCCATCGTAGTTAGGACGAAAAGGTACAGTTCGTTGATCAATTTCTTCAAGCATCTCGCCGGTGATATGGGCCAGTCGACATTCCGTATAGCGCATCGCAGCAGCACGATCACCATCAAGTGAGCCAAAATTCCCAGATCCGTCAACCAAGGGGTACCGCAATGAAAATGGTTGTGCCATCCGAACCAACGTTTCATATAAGGCCACATCACCATGTGGATGGTAGGTCCCCATCACGTCGCCAACAATCTTCGCGCACTTACGGTATTTAGAACTCGATGTAAGATGCTGCCGCCACATCGTGAAGAGAACACGCCGTTGCACTGGCTTTAAACCATCACGAACATCTGGTAGCGCTCGAGAGGTAATTACAGACAATGCATAATTGAGATATCGAGTTTGGGCAGCTTCATGCAGCGCGACCGATTCTCCGTTGCCCTGTTCATCAGGCTTGAGATGCTCTGGTAAATCCAACAGAGATGGCTCAGTTTTTTTTCGACGACGTTTGGCCACGTTACAAAGAACTCCAGCTTTAAAATGCCGCTCTAAACGAATAAAGTCTATGAGTTTTCGAACATCATATTAGGCAGTCACATCCATCGAAGTATGACAGCACCAACATCCACCACTACCCCGAAGATTTTCAAACTCATGATTTCTAAAAGAGCCTGTCAACAAAAGGCCGGCACAAACTAAGGTTAAAAGTCACGAAACCCAAGGAACAGACTCCCCAGTTGGGAACTCAAACCTAAAATCACGCTAGATTAGACGCCTCGGCTTTCACAAGAAGATATTTCGGCAACAATTTAACAGTCTTAAAATTCTACCAACTGTCTCCTTACGCGAAATCAACTTCGACCAAAGACACCAAAAACAAGGCGATCATTTCTTCTTAGGAACGCCGAGAGCAATTAGTTTCGCCACAACATCCTCACCCGCCGATGAGGCTGAGACCTGTTTATCTACAGACAATATCTTTCCATCTGGACCGATATAAAAAGTCCAACGTCGAGGTAATTCTCGATCGGCATCTACTACCCCGTAAGATTTAGCTACCGATTTACCTGGGTCACTTAAGAGTGGAAAATCTGCATTCAACGATTCGGCAAATTTCTTGTTTGTTTCAGGCTCATCAACACTCACCATAAAATAGGTCATATCGAAGCTACGAAGCGAGTCCCCACTCTCACGGAGCGAGTTACACTCAGCCGTTCAACCTCCAGTAAAAGCCTTCGGAAACCAGGCAAGAACAACAGTTCGACCTCTTAGCTCATTCAGGCTGTAGGTATTGCCGTCAGTGCCAGGCAATTCGAATGAAGGCGCTGAATCTCCAGGCTTAAGGTCCTCAGCTTCAACTTGAATCAATCCAAGCACCACCGAAACCAGCACAAAGACCCCGCAGGTCAACAGTATTCGCATATCACACCTCCTACTCACCTCACATTAACAGTAAGCGCCAAAGGGATAAATACCTTAACAAGCTTTCGGTAATGCCGGAGTCATCCAAATCAGTCGGTACAATACGATATCTTGAAAACAGTTGTTTTCAGCGTCAGAATCTAGTGTGCTCATTTTTTCAAGCTCTGAACTTTTCCATCGCCTAGCTGGATAACGGAATAACTGCATGGAATACCATTACCACGCTAAAGTCCGTCAAGAGCTTTTAAGTAAAGGCATTAAGATCACAAAAAGCACACCACCAGAACTCGCCAGATTACAACTCAATGACCTTTATCGGTTCGAAATTCGCCAGCTAAGACAGCGTTTCCGACATGGTGAAATCGCACGTTCTGAGTACGCTCACCACGTTATCTCACTTCGGCGACGCTATCCATTACTGTCATTGCCCACTTCTCTCTGGACACGATCACATCAAACTGATAGCAAGGAGAGTTGAAGGGGACACACATACGGAGTAAGGTTAGAAGGACTCAGAACGCGGATTGATTATGGGGAGGTGAACCGTGATTAACTCAAAGACAATGAGAAGTATAGTGCCGGCAGTAGCCATCAGCTGCTTCTCCATGTGGCTCATTGGGACCATCCAAGTACAAGGGCAAAGTGATAGTCGCCTAAAAGCACACCGCGTCTCGGTGCCTGGCGTAAAAGGACTTGTCACATCTGCAAATCCCTTGCCATCAATTGCTGGCACACAAATGTTGATGAAGGGCGGAACAGCCGCTGACGCTGCGGTGGCCGTTGCGACCACACTAAATGTCGTTGAACCCCAATCATCAGGGTCAGGTGGTAACGGCTTCATGACAATCTATGAAAAGTCTACAGGGAAGGTTTACTCACTAGGTACAACAGGTGCAGCACCAAACGCACTTAATCCAAAGTTGATGACTCCTGAAACCTTATCAGCAGGCATCAAAGCCGGGATTGTACCAGGCAATATCGGCGGCTGGATTGTGGCTCTCGATCGTTTCGGGAAGCTTAGCCTCGCTGAGGTATTAGAACCTGCAATTGGCTACGCAGAAAATGGTCATCCTATAAACGAGAGACTTGTTAACGCAATCACAGGGCAGAAAGACTTTTATAAAAAATGGCCTACCAGTTCGAAGATGTTACTTCCACATGGCCGTGTACCTGAAATCGGAGAGGTCTACAAGCTACCCAACCTCGCCAGCACGTTCAAGAAGTTAGTGCACGCAGAGCAAACGGCATTAAAACAAGGCAAATCAAGATCTGAAGCGCTAATGGCCGCATTCGATCGTTTCTACAAGGGTGATATCGCTGAAGAGATGGTAGATTTCTTTCAAGAAAACCAAGGAGATCTCACACTCGAGGACTTTGCTGCATATCAACCAATCTGGGCAGATCCAATTCACACAACTTATCGCGGTTATGACGTATATACGAGTCCCCCAACATCGCGAGGTGGCCTTGAAGTCGCGATGCAACTCAACCTAATTGAGGGATTTGATATTGCCAAACTCGGTCACGGCAGCGCTGAGGGCATTCATTTAATGGCAGAGGCTGTTAAGGTCACCAAGTCTGATATATACGAGTACGTTGCAGACCAAAAATTTACTGACGTTCCAATATCGGAAATGCTTTCAAAAGAGTACGCTTTCACCAGACGTAAATTAATCCACAAAGAGCACTCAGTCCCGTATCCAGCTCACGGTAACATCGAAAGAACGACCAGCGCTTCCCAAGTAGCACAGCAAGTGGAAACTCTCCAAGGACCTACATTCAAAGAAACCTTCGAACCATCCTACGATACAACAAGTTTCTCGATCGTGGATCAATTCGGAAATGCTATCGCATGCACGCCAACCCTTGGTGGTGGATTCGGCAATCGTGTCGTTGCAGGTGATACTGGGATCCTACTCAACAACGGCATGAGATTAGGTTCAACATCACCATATCCTGACGATGTTAACTATGTCAGGGGTGGACAAATCCCTATCCTCAATAATTCACCGCTCGTAATACTCAAAGATGGATCACTTAAGATGGTGTACGGAACCCCTGGCGGTGAAACAATCGGTCAGACACAGTTCCAAGTTTTAATTAATGTACTCGACTTCGGGATGTCAATTCAGGAGGCACTCGAGGCACCACGGTTTCGTCTCGATGCCGATCCAAATTTCTACAAACCTGGTGCTGGCGTTACAATCGCTATAGAGAGCCGCGTGTCACGTAAGGCCATGGATCAACTTAAGGTCATGGGACATAACATCAACGCCCTTCCTGAGTGGACTTCTGGTGTGGGTGGCATGCAGGGAATTCTGATCGACATCGAACACGGCACTATGACCGGAGGCGCCGACCCTCGACGTGCAGGCTACGCGATCGGTTGGTAAATATAAGTGCCGTAAGAATTCCAATAGATCTAGCTCTTTTGAGATGTATCTGAAAAATCACACTTCTATATGGAGCAGTAAGGAAGGCCATGTACGCAATCGCAATCGTTCGCTACCGAAGCCCCTTAGAACAAGTCCTTCAGCATATCGACGAACACAGGGCTTATTTACGTGATCTCGAACGACAAGGATTACTTTTAGCCTCAGGCCCACTCGAACCCAGAAACGGTGGTGCGCTG
>CAZQMT010000017.1:0-6988 GCA_964594555.1 uncultured Vicinamibacterales bacterium | reverse complement strand
GTTACTCATTATCCCCTATTATAAAGACACGACTATACGTCTTGCCCTAGATCGTATCCGTGATAACGACCCATTCGTCAAGGCAGGCATCGCGCAGTACGAACTGCTCCCATGGGCACCGGTTATCGGGAAAGAACGCTTGGACTCGTTACAAGAAAAAAAGTGACCGCTTCGCTTCTGGATCAGACTTCTCACGTTAACTTAGTCGAGCGTCTTCGCGAACTTGTCGCTTTCTTGGTAGCCGACTTCCTCGGAGACGGCATTTTTTTCACGCGCTTCGATGCAACAGTATCCGTTACGACCTTAGCGGCGTCACCTTCTGCTTCCGGAACCGTATTGACATCATCCAATGAGTGTCGAGCCGCTTCAGGTGTCAGTTCAACTTGAATATTCCGTCCTGTGCCCTTTAAAGAAACGAGACCAGCCGACTCTAGTTTCTCAGTAAAATCTCGAAACGAAGAGGCACCATATGTATGCTCAGAAAAGGTTGAATCAAGCTGAAGCAACTTAGTCTTAAGTAATCCAAGCTGCGGTGAAACCTCTCGATCTGATAAAACCTTCATCGCTCGCCACACGAGTGGGAACACTTGTGAAAGCGGCACTAAACTTCCAGAACGTCCTCGCTGTGTTCTCCGACGTGCCGTTTGAGTTCCATGTAGATTTTCGTAGGCAATAAACTCATGGCAGTTCCGTTGCAGAATGGTACTAGTAAAACCCCTTCCCCCCACAACGATCACTGTCTTGTCATACTGCTTGAGTTTTTCGACTAAAGTAATGAAGTCACTATCGCCTCCCACAATTACAAAAGCGTTAATGTGGCCGTGAGCGAAGGCCATCTCTAAAGCGTCAAGAGCCAAGTTGATGTCAGCGCCATTTTTATCTCCCCCTGGATTCAAATTTCGTTGAACCAACTTAATTGCGTGCTGAGAGAGAGACCGACTGTACTCACTAGATCGTTTCCAATCTCCGTAGGCAATTTTCGAAACGACTTCACCTCGCTCTTTCAAAGCCTCAAGAACAATACCTACGTCAAAACGGCCATCCAGAGTGTTTTTAACGCCGATTTCAATGTTGTCGAAATCAATAAATACAGCAATTTTTAAATCTTTGTTGTCCAATATTTTTCCTTTTAGTTTAGCTAAAATTCTTTTCTATGACTCACCAGTCAAGGCTCAAGGATCGTAGCTCAGATTCTGAGTGAGCCATCTCTCAACGTCGCTTATTTCAAATCCCTTTCTCACTGCATAAGATCGAACTTGGTCTCGATCGACCTTGCCAAGAATAAAATAACGTGCCTCTGGATTCGAAAAATAGAGACCACTAACACTGGCAGCTGGAGTCATAGCCGCGCTTTCAGTCAACCCAACCCCGATGGCTCTCCCATCAAGAAGGTCGAACAATTTGAATTTTTCACTATGATCGGGACACGATGGATAACCAAATGCAGGCCGAATACCTCTATACCTTTCCGCAACAAGATCGTCAAACGTCATCTCTTCATCAACCGCATAACCCCATTCTCGACGTACTTTTTGATGTAGCCACTCAGCAAATGCTTCTGCCAGACGGTCTGCCAGCGCTTTAACCATAATCGCATGGTAATCATCGTGATCTAATTCATAACGCTGAACAAGATCTGCCACCCCAATTCCAGAAGTCACTACGAATGCTCCGAGGTAATCATTTACACCGCTTTCTAACGGCGCAATAAAATCGGCCAATGACAAGTTCGGCTGTCGGTCAGGCATCGAAATCTGCTGCCTAAGCATATTGAACCGAACCAGCTCACTTGTTCGCGTTTCATCTTCAAAAAGCACGATATCATCTTGTTCGCTGTTTGCTGGCCAGAAACCGTATACACCCCGAAACGCGATAGAAGACTCTGAGGAAATTTCACGCAAGAGCTGTGTGGCATGGCCATGTAACTCTCGGGCGACCTTTCCATACTGAGGGTGTTCGAAAATTTTTGGATACCTCCCCTTAAGTTCCCAAGCCGAAAAGAAAAATGTCCAGTCGATAAATTCTTCAAGTGTCTCAAGAGAAACGTCCTCGACAATCTTTCGACCAATAAAGGCAGGAACCGGTATGTCGGTGTCCCTCCACACAATACTCGATCGATTTTTTCTCGCCTCAGAGTAGGACAACATCGATCGGGATGACTTTTTTTCGTGCAATTCTCGAAGAGTTTCCTGTTCATTAATGTTTGTACGATCGAATTCAGAACGAAGATCTGGATTTAGAAGATTCGACATTACGTCAACAACTCGAGACGCATCCAGCACATGAACTGTACTCTGGTCATACTCCGGCGCAATCTTAACAGCGGTGTGCTTTTTACTTGTGGTTGCACCGCCAATCAAAAGTGGAAGACGAATGCCTCTACGCTGCATTTCCTTAGCAACAAATGTCATCTCGTCTAGAGACGGCGTAATTAGACCACTCAAGCCGATAACATCAGCTTGCTCTTCAGTGGCTGTTTGGAGAATCTTCTCGCAAGGAACCATTACACCGAGATCTATGACCTCGTAATTGTTACAACCGAGCACTACTCCAACAATGTTTTTTCCTATGTCGTGAACATCTCCCTTGACAGTGGCCATAACAATCTTGGCTCGTGATTTACTCTTAAAGTCACCCTCTCCCTTTTCCTCGTCCATGTAGGGTAAAAGGTAAGCCACAGCCTTCTTCATCGCTCTGGCACTCTTAACAACCTGAGGCAAGAACATCTTTCCCGAACCAAACAACTCACCCACAATCTTCATGCCATCCATCAGCGGACCTTCGATCACATCAAGGGCCCTTGAATAGTGTTGACGTGCTTCTTCTACATCCTCGTCAATATAATCAACAACGCCATGGACAAGTGCGTGAGCTAGCCGCGTCTGCACATCTGATTCTCGCCAAGACATGTCAATCTGACGTTTCGTTCCTCCTCCCTTGACTGTCTCAGCAAATTCCACCATTCGCTCTGTTGCATCTGGACGTCGATTAAAAATGATGTCCTCAACATGATCTAAAAGTTTCTTCGGAATGTCTTCATAAACTACGAGCTGACCAGCATTGACGATACCCATGTCCATTCCAGCACGAACCGCATGATAGAGAAACGCGGAATGAATCGCTTCACGCACAACATTATTACCGCGAAATGAAAAAGAAAGATTGCTAATTCCTCCACTCACTTTTGCGCCAGGACAAGTCTTTTTAATAAGCCTCGTAGCCTCTATAAAATTGATCGCATAATCGTTATGTTCCTCTAAACCTGTTGCAATCGCTAGAATGTTTGGATCGAAAATGATATCCAAAGGGTCGAATAGGACTTTTTCAACTAAAAGACGATAAGCACGCTGACAGATCTCAACTTTCCGCTCTACAGTGTCAGCCTGCCCCATCTCATCAAACGCCATAACGATAACTGCGGCACCATAACTCTTGATTACAAGTGCCTTTCTGAGAAAATCTTCCTCCCCCTCCTTTAAACTAATCGAATTAACGACACCTTTACCTTGTATGCACTTCAAGCCTGCTTCCAAAACTGACCACTTCGAACTATCAATCATTATTGGGACACGAGCCACCTCTGGCTCGGTCGCAATGTAATTAAGAAATTTTGTCATTTCGAGATCAGAGTCAAGTAAACCCTCATCCATATTGACATCAATTAAATTAGCACCGCCACGAACTTGATCGAGGGCAACTGATACTGCATCAGTACTATCTCCAGACCGGATCAACCTAGCAAACTTTGCTGAACCAGTAACGTTTGTTCGTTCGCCAATCATTTGGAAATTACTCTCAGGGTGAATTGTCAATGTTTCGAGACCACTTAACTGAGAATAGGAATCCTGCCGTTGAGGTATAACTCTTGGAGTCAACCCTTCTACTGCATGTGCAATTTCACGAACATGATCGGCGGTTGTTCCACAACAACCACCTACAATATTTACAAGGCCACTTAATGCAAATTCATTCAACAAACGAGCAGTATCAGATGGCGACTCATCGTACTCACCAAATGCGTTTGGTAAACCGGCATTCGGATAGCAACTAACATAAGTGTCTGCAACTCGAGAAAGTTCGGCAACATAGGGACGCATGTCACGGGCCCCAAGCGCACAATCCACTCCTACACTAAACGGCCTTGCATGAGCTACTGAAACCCAGAACGCATCGATCGTTTGTCCCGACAGTGTCCGGCCGCTTTTGTCGGTAACCGTCACCGACAACATAATCGGAAGCTCGACATGCTTTTCTTTAAAAACTTCTTGAATAGCTACAATCGCTGCCTTTGCATTGAGTGTGTCAAAAATAGTTTCTACGAGAAGCAGATCACATCCACCGTCAATCAATCCTCTTACCTGATCAACATAGGCGCATCTGAGCTGATCGAATGTCACAGCTCGAAATTCTGGATTATTTACTTCAGGAGAAATAGACAGCGTGCGATTCGTTGGACCAATAGCTCCTGCCACAAAGCGAGGCTTGTCAGGTGTTTTCACACTCCAAGCTTGAGCGACCTTTCGTGCCAATTCAGCAGCACGGCAGTTAAGTTCATAGACGATGCTCTCAAGTCCGTAGTCAGACTGCGCAATTGAAGTGCTACTAAACGTGTTTGTCTCGATGATGTCGCTTCCCGCAATACAATAAAGATCATGAATGCCTTCAATTAGATCAGGTCGCGTTAAAACTAGCACGTCGTTGTTACCCTTCAGGTCAAGGTGGTGACTGATAAAGCGGTCTCCACGGAAATCCTCCTCGACAAGATTGTGACGCTGAATCATCGTTCCCATCGCACCATCCAACACAAGGATCCGATTTTGAATCAACTGATTCAATAAATCGTACACCTCTCGATGATTCGTATTCGACATGCTCAACTAGCACCTCCCAACACATCTACATACAAGTTTCTCGTGAATCGTATGTATTTAAGGTACTCAATCCTACGGCGGGGCACTGGACGATTCAGACCAATTCAGCTAATCGGCGGGAAACAGAAAGGCCGAGACGACCACGACCTTGACAAAACATACTACGAAGGATCTACAACAATGAAATTGTCCGTACCGAAGAACGTGACGGGATCACTTTTTATCTGGCATCGAAATCATGCCATCCCATGAGTTCTCCACCTTAGCCTCACGTACCTCTTCATCAGAGAACCAATGAGCGGTTACGCTCTTAAGTTCCGTGAAGAATCTGATGCCATCCGCGCCCATAGTATGTAAATCACCAAAGAAAGAGTTTTTTCGCCCAGTGAAACCAAAAACAGCCAGCGGGACAGGAATACCTACGTTGACTCCCACCATGCCAGAATCCGTTCGCTAGGCAAATTCCCTCGCGTAATAGCCATTCTGGGTATAAATAACCGAACCATTACCAAACTCATTGTCATTCATTACCTGTAAACCTTCTTCAAAACTCTTTACACGCTTCACACACAAGACCGGCCCAAAAATCTCCTCATCTCCGACACTCATGCCTGGCTTAACATGATCAAATAGGCATGGCCCCATGTAAAAACCGTCGGTGTAACCAGACACAGAAGCTTGCCGTCCGTCATAAACAAGCTTGGCGCCTTCTTCTACGCCCTTATCAACCCAGTCGAGTACCGATTGTCTATGCTCCGCATTAACTAGAGGGCCTAGCTGACTCGACTTATCGTATGCGGGGCCTATCTTTAGCTCTTTCATCATTCTTCCAAGAATCGACACTAGCTCGTCAGCCACCTCATCCTCAACCACAATCGCTGGCAACGCCATACACCGCTCACCAGCACAACCACACGCCGAGTTCACAATGCCGCGGGCAGTCCGCTCAAGAGGAGCATCATTAAGTACGAGCGCATGGTTCTTCGCTTCAGTTAGACACTGGACGCGCTTACCCGCAGCCGTAGCCGTAGAGTAAATGTGTCGACCAACTGATGTAGAACCCACGAACGAAACCCCCTGTACATCAGGATGAGTCAAGAGGAGTTCAGCTTCTCGCCTAGAACAAGTTACAACGTTGATAACCCCATCTGGAAGGCCGGCCTCTTGCCATAACTCAGCAATGCGTATGCTACTCTGAGGTACAAAGCTGGCGGCCTTAAGAACAAAAGTATTCCCGGTAGCTACACACAACGGAGCCATCCAGCCCATCGGAATCATTGCTGGAAAATTCCACGGAGCAATTCCGGCGAAGACACCAAGCGGCTCGAAATACTGAGTCGTGTCGTAGCCAACCGTACAATTCATCAATGCTCGACCTTTGAGCAATTCAGGAATACCACAGGCGTACTCCATCACCTCTGTGGCTTTAAGGACGTCGCCCATAGCTTCATCCAACACCTTCCCATGCTCTTTAGCCGTTAGAAGAGTCAGTTCTTCAAGATGCTCATCCATAAGCGCCTTCATACGAAAGAGAACCTGTACTCGTTTACTAGGAGGCGTACTAGCCCAAGACGGAAACGCAGCCTTTGCTGCCGCCACTGCGTGTTCAACCTCGGCGGCAGTGCATTGAGGAGCTCTCGCAATAACTTGACCTGTAGATGGATCAAAACAATCCATATACCTATCAGTGCTGGATTCTATCCATTGTCCACCAGCAAAAAATTTTAGTGACTTCGCCTCTCCGCCTGAGGATGGTGAAGAGTCAAGTGCAGCCGCTGAGGGCTTTGTCATTGTTAAAGGTGCCATGGTCATCTCTCCGTTGCCTAATTCTCTATTGGCTCAAAAACTACTAACATTTCCCAAATCATTATTATACGTCAAGCGTTCAAGATTACATCTCACCAACAAATCAACTACGGGTATTCGCATCCATTGTTACGTGCTATATCACCTGCCGTATCAACGGTCTTCGTAGCACGGACTAGCGCTTGTACAACACCAATCGCCTGTTCCTTAGCTATATTCCACTGTTGTTCCTCCATCGCCTCACGCACTCCAGGCAAAGTCTTAGCTGCATACCCTGTGTAATAGCCAGGTGCGTACAACTGAGAAACCCA
>CAZQMT010000016.1:5201-26292 GCA_964594555.1 uncultured Vicinamibacterales bacterium | reverse complement strand
ACGGTGAGCGTGGTGTTTTGTCATATTACGGCTATGACATTCACGATCTTGCGCGTGCCTCAGGTTTCGAAGAGACCTGCTACTTGCTCTGGCATGGTCGACTTCCAACTCGACGAGAACTTGGGGATCTGGAATCTCAGCTTGCTGCTTCGAGACCATTGCCAGAGCCTATTCTTCGTCTTATGCGCACCATGCCTACTGTCAATGGGATGGACGCCATTCGAACATTAACCTCGGCGCTCGCCCATTATGACACGGAGTCCGATGACGTTTCTTTTCAGGCTAGTTATCGAAAGGCTGTAAGGCTAACCGGACAGTTGTGTAGTTTGGTCGCAACCTGGGGTCGGATGAGTGGGGGTGGTGGGCCGATCCAGCCAGATCCTGCAATGAAGCATGCGGCGAATTTTCTTTATATGTTGACAGGAGAGCGTCCCAGCGCATCTTCGGCACGAGCTCTTGACGTTGCTTTAATTCTCCATGCTGACAATGAACTTAATGCATCAACGTTTGCGGCGCGTGTAACTGCGGCTACGCTCTCGGACATTCATTCAACTGTTGTCTCAGCGATTGGTGCGTTGAAAGGTCCCTTGCACGGTGGCGCTAATACGGATGTAATGCGTTTACTGGAAGAGATTGGGCCAGATTCTAACGAGGAACGTATCGAACAGTTCATTCAGGCGAAGCTCACGAGGAAGGAAAAAATTCCAGGTTTCGGTCATCGCGTGTACCGTACTGAGGATCCACGTGCCACTCACCTTCGTAATCTTTCACGCGATCTCGGTGACAAATGTGGTGACTCCCGTTGGTTTTCCATGTCTCGGCAGATTGAGGCGGTAGTAAATAAAGAGAAACAGCTCTACGTGAATGTCGATTTTTATTCTGCCTCGACCTACTATTTACTTGGTATTCCTATTGCACTCTTCACGCCCGTATTTGCTGTCAGTAGGGTGTCTGGATGGACAGCTCATGTTCTTGAGCAGTACAAGAACAACCGTTTAATTAGACCAAGATCAGAATACGTTGGTCCAGTTTATCCACAGCAATATGTTGCTGTGGATAAACGTTGATCTGGCCTACGAATATTCCGCAGTGATGGAAGTGAAGTTATGGAGAAGGACAAAATCAGGAACTTCTCGATCATTGCACATATCGATCATGGGAAGTCAACACTCGCGGACAGGTTTCTTGAGCTGACAGGTGCCCTTCGTCCTCGCGAGATGTCCGCTCAGGTCCTCGATAGTATGGACCTTGAGCGTGAACGAGGCATCACAATTAAAGCGCATACAGTTCGGTTAACTTACGTCGCGCTTAACCAACAGGAATATGTTCTCAACCTTATCGATACGCCTGGCCATGTCGATTTTGGTTATGAAGTGACACGTTCACTCGCAGCCTGTGATGGTGCGTTACTGCTGGTTGATGCGTCTCAAGGTGTTGAGGCACAAACCTTGGCGAATGCCTATTTGGCTGTTGAACATGATTTGGAGATCATTCCTATCATTAACAAAATTGATCTTCCCGGTGCTCGACCAGAAGAGACGAGTAGGCAAATCGAAGAGATCATAGGGTTGGATGTTTCTGGAGCCATATTGGCTAGTGCGAAGGAAGGGGTTGGCACTCGAGAGATCCTTGAGGCTATTGTAAATCGTATTCCGCCGCCTAGCGGTGATGCGAAGGCACCTCTTAAGGCGTTGATCTTTGATTCCTGGTACGACGCCTATCGTGGCGTAACAGTTCTCGTTAGAGTGTTCGATGGAGAAATTCGCTGTGGTATGAAAATACAGCTTATGGCAGACCAACAAGAATTTGAAGTTGAGGAAGTTGGAATCTTCGGACCAAAAGCAGAGTCTGTTTCGAGTCTTGGAATAGGTCAAGTTGGGTTTGTATTCGCCGGTATTAAGCGAGTTAGTGATGCGAAGATCGGAGACACGATAACTGAGGCACGCCGGCCAACCTCACAAGCTTTTCCAGGTTTCAAGGAACTTAAACCGATGGTTTTTGCTGGTCTTTATCCGGTTGAGAGTCATCAGTACCCAGAGCTCCGTGATGCTTTAGAAAAGTTGCGGTTAAATGACGCCTCATTTTTCTTCGAGCCAGAAACATCAGCAGCCCTCGGCTTTGGATTCCGTTGTGGATTTCTGGGTTTGCTACATATGGAGGTTGTTCAAGAACGGCTTGAGCGAGAGTTCGGCATGGACCTAGTGACGACAGCCCCAGGGGTTCTCTATCGAGTCACCATGACTGATGGGGAAATTAAAGAAATCGATAGTCCGTCGAAGTTGCCTGAGCCTGGGCACATTTCGAAGTTCGAGGAATTAGTCATTACAGCGATGATTTTAACGCCAGCTTCCCACGTTGGAGCCATACTCAAGCTATGTCAGGAGAAGCGTGGTATTCAGAAAAGCATTGAATACTTGAAAGCGGACCGAGTGCTGATCACCTATGAACTTCCATTTAGCGAAGTTGTATTGGATTTTTACGACCGCCTTAAGACGCTCTCGAGAGGATACGGGTCGCTTGACTATCAGGTGACAGGGGTTTGGGAATCTCCTTTGGTCAAGCTAGACATTCTTGTTAATGGCGATCCTGTAGATGCGCTTTCAGTTATTGTTCATAAGGATATGGCTTATGCGAGGGGGCGTGCATTGGTATCAAAGATGAGGGAATTAATTCCCAGGCAAATGTTTGAAGTTGCTATTCAGGCTGCTGTGGGAAGTCGTGTTATCGCCCGTGAGTCCGTTAAGCCAATTCGGAAAAATGTACTCTCGAAATGTTATGGTGGCGATATTACTAGGAAACGTAAATTACTGGAGAAACAGAAGGAAGGGAAGAAGCGCATGAAACGTGTGGGGCAGGTTACGATACCTCAAGAAGCCTTTCTAGCAGTTTTGAAGATCGGAAACGAATCAAATTAGAGCGATTCCATTAAGATTTAGATTATGAAGAGATTTAAAAAATCAGTATTTCGGGAGTATTTTGAATCCATTGTTGTAGCAGTTGTCCTGGCTCTTTTTATTCGAACATGGGTCGTGCAGGCATTTAAAATTCCGACAGGATCGATGGAGCATAATTTACTCATTGGCGATCATCTGCTTGTCAATAAATTTATTTTTAGTCCAACTTTAAGTCCATTGGAAAATTCAATTTTACCAGTCGGAAAAATTGGCCGTGGCGATGTTGTTGTGTTTAAGTACCCTGCCGATCCTGAGAGAGATTTCATCAAGAGAGTAATTGGGTTGCCAGGAGAGACTGTTGAAGTCAATGCAAAGAATGTTTACATAGACGGGCGAAAACTTGATGAAGCATATACAAGTTATTTCAATCTTGGTCAAGGCGACGTTCGAAAACCGTATGGTCCTGTCGTAATACCAGCCGAGCACTACTTTGTGATGGGAGACAATCGTGACAATTCTCAGGATAGTCGTTATTGGGGATTTCTTCCTGAAAGTTACTTTAAAGGTCGGGCACTAATGGTGTACTGGTCTTACGAATCAAATCGACAGGACTACATAGCTGAGGGATTAGGATCTGATGTAAAACGGGTGTTGTCGGTTTCTACAAACTTTTTTAGCCGAACGAGGTGGGAACGCTTGTTTCATCAGATTCGTTAAACAGCTCATTTCCACAAGGCATAAGCTACATCAGTGGCTTGAATTCCTTCAATGTAGAGTTTTTTGTACCGTGTATAAGTGCCACTTCGAATAGTGATTCGTCTCCGTGCTACGCCAAGTCGTTTGGCGAGGAGTCGCAGTAAAGCAGCATTAGCTACTCCAGCTAATGGAGAAGCGTTAAGCTGACGAAAAAGATTTCTCTCCGTACACCGAATTCTGACTTTTTGGCTCGTGTGATCACACGAACTGAGAGTAATGAGCCATTAGGTGCGTTCGTAACAGGTGACAATTTTAGTTCATTTGGGATTTGTGAAGGTGACGATGAATCCCTCTTGAGTTGATATTTGGTCGTCTTTATTGATGCCGTTTTCCGAAGATGGCACTTCCCACCCTTACGATGGTTGCACCTTCTTGTATGGCAACTTCAAAGTCGTTACTCATCCCCATAGATAGTTCTCGTAGTTGCGAAGGATCGTAGCCATCTCGGATTAAGTTGTCTCGCAGAGATCGAAGACGATGAAAAAATGGCCTTGCATCTTCAGGGCTTTCTGAAAATGGCGGCAATAGCATTAGACCGACTATGGATAGATTGGAACATGAATTGCCGTCGTCTAGGACTTCACGGATTTCCCGTTCTTTTGCACCGTGCTTAGTCGTTTCGCCGGCGAGATCAACTTGCACAAAAAGTTCAAGTTTTGAACCTGATACTGGAACTCCAGTTTCAAGTTTTTGGACGGTGTCTATACGGTCAACCGAATGAATAGAGCTGAAAAGTTTAGCAGCTTTCTTGGCCTTATTCGATTGGAGGTGTCCGATGAGATGCCACCGGAGTGAAAGGTCTCGGGTGGCTTTAATTTTATACTCCGCTTCCTGTACACGATTTTCACCGAATTCAACCTGGCCAGCGATAGCAGCAGCTCGCACGTGGTCGACATTAAATGTTTTTGAGACAGCTAATAAACGAATTTCGTCAGGACTTCGGTTAGATGCCAAAGCTGCTTTGGCTATTCGGCTTCTGACATGCTCGAGTCGTTGACTGATGACTTCGCTCGTCGGGATATTTTTTTCGTTCACTGGTTACTTCTATCACGGATTTGTGGTTTTAGGCATTAATGAACCGTTCTACTTCAGCGAAGTCACTTGTTACAGGTGCTGGTGGTAAAGCATTCATGAAGCTGTGTCCGTAGCCCTTTGTGCGAAGACGTGGATCAAGAATTGCGAGTACGCCTCTGTCAGATTTGTGCCGTATTAGCCGTCCAAGTCCTTGTAGTAGTGTCAGAATGGCGAGTGGAACTTGATATTCGCTAAATGGATTGCCACCGAGACTTTTAATTAGTTCAATACGTGCGGCTGTGATCGGATCGGATGGTGAAGTGAACGGAAGTTTGTCGATGATTACGCAGCTAAGTGCTTCACCGATGACGTCGACTCCTTGCCAAAAACTTGAGGTGCCGAGCAAGATCGCACAAGGTGTATTACGAAATCGTCTAAGTAGTACGGAACGAGGGGCTGAGCCTTGTACAAAAACCGGGTAATCTAATTCTCTCTCGACGATCTTTTGCACCTGTCTAAGTGTCGCGTAGCTGGTGAAGAGTACAAATGCTCGACCCTTAGTGCTTCTTGTTAATTTGACTACTTCTTGACCAGCCGCGGCGCCAAAATTTTTTAATCTTGGTTCAGGCATGGCTCTTGGCAGATACAGCATGGTCTGCTCAGCATAGTTAAACTCAGACGGAAGACTTAACTGTTTGGAGTTCTGAATGCCGAGACGCCTGCAAATGTGCTCAAAAGATCCTTCGATAGAAAGAGTTGCAGAGGTCAAGACCGTTCCTCTCATACGGTCTAGAAGTAGTTCCTTGACAATGTTTGACACATCAATAGGTGAAGCTTTTAGAAATACACCCCGTCGGCGGATTTCAAGATAATACACGTAGCTAGGATCATCGGCTTGAAGTAAAAAATACAATTGATCTTTTGTTTCTTTGGCTCGTCGACCGAGTGATAGGAGATCTTCAGATGGGTGTCTAAGTAGAGCGATGGTTCCCTCGACTTTTGTTAATGATCCCATGAGGTTATTACCTTCGTCGATGACGTTTTGCAGCATTGTGGCTGTTACTCGTGTACGTTCGTCTCCTAGATTTTTGTTGTCTTCTTCTATCGAAATTTTTGAAAAGAAATTACGTGAATGCTCACTAATTTTTAGTAAGTCTGACCGTAATTCTTCCGCTTCGTTTGGCTCGACCGTTGTTTCTGAGTTGATAAATTGTTCGCCGTCACGCAGCAGTTTTTCGAGGCGATAGTTACTTATATGAATGCCGAAGTATTGAGTAGCAACGTCCTCTAGCTGGTGAGCTTCGTCAATAATTACGAAGTTACATGCTGGGATAACCTCGCCGTAGGCATCCTGGCGAACGGCCGCATCTGCGCAAAGCAAATGATGATTTACGATTATCAAGTCTGACTCTGCAGCGCGCTGACGCATTCGAGTAATGAAGCAGTCGTCATAACTTGGACACTCAGTACCGAGGCAGTTTTCGTTTGTCGCAGAAATTTCTTCCCAAAAATCTATATGTTCGGAGAGTTCCTCCAGTTCAGCTCGGTCGCCGTTTTGTGTTTCCCGAGCCCAAGTTTTCAGCATCTTTAGATTGGTAGCCTCTGTGGAGTTTTGAGGTTCTTGAGTTTTGAATGTTTCGAATCGGTGCAGGCAAAGGTAGTTGCCTCGTCCTTTCATGTAGGTTGCACTGAAGGGGACTCCTAGTGCATCACGAAGTTGAGGGAGGTCTTTGTAATAAATTTGTTCTTGTAGGTTCTTGGTGCCGGTGGAGATTAGAACGCGTGTTCGACTTAGAATAGCGGGTACTAGATAAGCGAGTGTTTTTCCAGTTCCCGTACCAGCTTCTGCAAGAAGCACTCCACCATCCGAGAGAACTTCAGCCACGGCTTCGGCCATCTTGTCTTGGGATGGCCGAGGCTCAAATCCAGGCAAGGCGTGGGATAGCCGGCCCGATAGAGAGAAATTTTCAGAGACGCGGGCTACTAGGTCCGTGACTCTCGGTATAGCGGGAACGTCTGGCACAATTTCTCAACTTCGGCTCGAACTGCTTCGAGCACTCGGCTGTCTTCAGGAGACGCCAAGACGCGGGCAATAAATTCCCCGATGCGGTCCATTTCGGATTCACCCATGCCTCTGGTGGTCACGGCTGGTGTGCCGAGTCTGATCCCACTTGCTACCATCGGTGGATTTTGATCGAAGGGAATTGCATTTTTGTTGACAGTAATTCCAGCCGAGTTCAATGCTGCTTCGGCTACTTTCCCTGTAATTCCACGAGAGAAGACATCGACAAGAATTAGATGGTTGTCCGTCCCTCCACTTACCAAGCGAAACCCGCTAGACGAGAGAGCTGATGCTAGCCTGGTAGCGTTCGCTACTACTTGATGTTGATATTTGGTAAACGCAGGTTCAGCAGCCTCTTTAAAGCAAACGGCTTTGGCCGCGATTGTATGCATGAGTGGTCCACCCTGCACTCCCGGGAATACGGTGCGATTAATATTTTTCTTGTGTTCTTCTCGACATAGGATCAATCCACCACGTGGTCCCCTCAGCGTTTTGTGGGTTGTAGTTGTTACGAAATCTGAATACGGGACTGGGCTCGGGTGAACACCCGTTGCGACCAAGCCAGCGATGTGTGCCATATCAGTTACTACGGTCGCGTCGACATCGTTGGCAATCTTTCCGATAAGTGGGAAATCGATGACACGGGGATATGCGCTAGCGCCGACCATGATCATCTTTGGTTTGTTCTCGTGGGCAAGACGTTCAAGCTCTTCGTAGTCAATACGTTCGTCGTCTTGGCGCACACCGTACGGAACGATTTCATAAAGTTTTCCAGAGAAATTTAGTGGATGGCCATGGGTGAGGTGGCCACCATGGGCGAGATTCATTCCGAGCACGGTATCCCCAGGTTGTAGTAGGGTGAGATATACAGCCATGTTGGCTTGTGCTCCTGAGTGCGGCTGGACGTTGGCGTGGTCGGCCTTAAAGAGAGACTTTGCACGTTCGATAGCTAAAGATTCAGCAACGTCTACGAATTCACAGCCACCGTAGTAGCGACGTCCAGGGTAACCTTCAGCATACTTGTTCGTGAGTACCGACCCAGCGGCCTCGAGTATTGCCTCGCTCACAAAGTTTTCTGAAGCGATCAATTCGAGTCCAGAATTCTGACGATGGATCTCATTTGCGATGGCTTCTGAAATTTCTGGATCTGTATCGATCAAAGTGCGACGTATGTTTGCGGTTAAAGTACTAGACATAATAGAAGTTTCCGTGGTGATGATCAGACGGCGGTTCGCTTCATCTAACCGAGTTGTCTGTTCGCTCTGAACCCGGCGTGATCTGATGTGAACATAGCCCCCTGAAATGGATTGTACTATAAGCTTGCGCTTATGTTCGCTTGTTTACTCATTCTTGAATTAATCCAAATGGATGGTCACAGAGAACATTACTGATTCTAAATATTTTAATACGTGAAAGCTTGAAATTCGATTATTGCATCAGTTCCTAATTTGTGTTCTAAGGATTCCTGACTAGTGAATAGGGTCAGAAGGAGGAAGTACGATTTGTATCACTGTACTAAAGCGTGTTGGATTTGCACCTGGTCGTGGGTCGAGATAGCCTAGTGTTTCCCCCCAAGTGTAATCCTTAATCGTAATCCCAGGACGGAAGGCCATCGTTTCTCTCCGAAAACGACCAATTTCAAAAGTGTGCGTTGCTGGTTCTTCGAAGATGCGATCGCCTCGGGATTTTAGAATACCTGTGTAGTAGCTGATCAATCCGCTGAAACTGATGTTAGAGCCATAAAGATAGAGACGCTGTCCACGACCGGCGGCATAGGATCCAAGAAATTTTGACCCTGGATAAATAGGGAATTCATCCATCGCTTCTGTAGGTATCTGCTGATTGGATGAAGAAGGGGCTGTGATTGGCTTTAACAGATTCTCGGCTACTGGTTGTGAGGTCCTATTGGATTTACTGGATGGTTCTGTTGGACTAGGAAATGGCTTTGGAGCCGGTTGAGCCGAGACCGTGTGAATGGCCACAGACACTAAAAGTGATATTACGTACATGGCAGATCTACTACGAGTCAAGGTGTCGAGTATTATATGGGATGATGCGCTGTATCGTTAGCGCTTCTGTTAATTCATTGTTCTTGTTACGTCGCTGAGTTTGGCCAGATCTCCATGATGCAAAAGATTTTAGATTATTGTGAATCGCAAGCCGATTGGCTGTTTGAGACTATTGAAGCTTTGGTCCGCCTAGAGTCGCCTAGTACAGATAAGGTTGCTGTTGACCGTTGTGGTGACGAGTTGGTGAAGCGACTAATTGAACTGGGAGGAACCGTAGAACGATTACCGCGTGAGAAATTTGGAGATATCGTTCGGGCAGAATTTGGAGAAGGTCCTGGACAGGTTTTGTTGCTTGGGCACTTTGACACGGTGTGGCCGGTAGGCCAGATCGCACAGATGCCGTTTCGGCTTGAGTCAGGACGCCTGCACGGTCCAGGTGTCTTCGATATGAAAGCTGGAATTGCAGTGGGGATGCTTGCGGTACGAGCGTTACAAGAACTTGGGTTTTCACGCGATAAAAAGATCGTGATGCTTTGGACTACAGATGAAGAAATGGGAAGTGAAGTGTCACGGCTTGCGATCGAGAATGAAGCACAACATAGTAGCGCGGTCTTTGTGCTCGAGCCTGGTCTTCCTGGTGGCGCTGTAAAAACTGGTCGCAAGGGCTGTGGTGAATTTACACTCACCGTTAAAGGTGTTGCAGCGCACGCTGGCATTGATCCTGGGAAGGGAGCTAGTGCTATACATGAGTTGATTCGTCTCATAGGCACTGTTCGTACACTTCATGATTTGGAGCGTGGGATTTCTATTAACGTTGGTATGATCTCAGGTGGAACGAGGTCCAATGTGGTGGCCGAATCTGCACGAGCTACTATCGATCTTAGAGCGCTAACAATAGCTGATATGGAGGCGCTTGAATCTTCGTTCCATAATCTCTCGACTGAGACACAAGGCACGGAATTGTCCATTACAGGCGGTTTTAGTAGACCGCCGTTAGAGAGATCTGGCGAGGTCGTAAAGTTGTATGAGCAAGCATGCGCGATCACTGCTGAGATTAATCGAGAACTCAGAGAAGGTTCAACAGGCGGTGGATCGGACGGCAATTTCACCGCTGCCCTTGGTATTCCGACACTCGATGGTTTGGGGGCTATTGGAGATGGTGCTCACGCGTTACATGAGCATGTTGAAGTAGCGCATCTTCCTTGGCGTGCGACTTTAATCGCTGGTTTGATAGAGCGGAATTCTAGGGCCTCACTGAGCAAATCAGTTAATATATAGCCATGGCGAATTCTCTTAAGACAGTACTGCTTTTAGGAGCCCTAAGTGGACTTCTTCTCATTATCGGTGATCTTCTCGGTGGCCAGGTTGGTTTGGTTGCAGCGTTTGTGATCGCCGTTTCTATGAATTTTGGATCCTATTGGTTCTCAGACAAGATTGTGCTTCGGATGTACAAGGCTAAAGAGGTTGGTCAAGAACATTCCTTGTACCAGATGGTAGCAAGGCTTACCCAGCGAGCTGGATTGCCTATGCCGAAGGTTTACATCATTCCAACTGCTTCGCCGAATGCATTCGCTACTGGTCGTGATCCAGAACATGCAGCTGTTGCCGCAACTGAAGGCATCGTGAGTCTACTTGATGAACGAGAACTTGAAGGTGTTATGGCACACGAGCTGGCACATGTTAAGCATAGAGATATTTTAATTAGTTCGATAGCAGCTACGATCGCAGCGGCGATTATGATGATTGCCAACATGGCTAGGTTTATGGCTTTTTTTGGAGGGTTTGGTGGCCGTGGCGATCGTGAAGGAGCCAATCCCATGGCTTTGTTGGCGACTATGATCATGGCTCCGATAGCTGCGATGTTGATTCAGGCAGCAATTTCTCGCTCGCGGGAGTTTTTGGCGGATGCTGGTGCTGCCAGGATTGTGGGAAATCCTTATGGCCTTGCCGATGCCCTTAAGAAAATAGAAGGAGCCTCGAAACGTGTGCCACTCAAAGCCAATCCGGCTACAGCACACATGTTCATCATTAAGCCATTCTCAGGTGCTGCCGTGTTCTCTTTGTTCCGGACCCACCCCCCCACTGATGAACGTGTCCGGGCATTACTTCAACCGAACTAACTTACTGTACGCTTTCTGATTGGATCCGCTTTCGCCAGTAGTTTAGAAGATCGTTTAGCGTACGGTCGAGGGATATACTTGGAGTCCATCCAAGTTCGTCTTTCAAGCGCGTTGGATCCCCGAGTAGGATAGGGTTGTCCTGGGGACGCCAGCGTTCAGGATCTGACTTGACCTCGATCTTAGTTTGAGTTTGGAAGAGGAGTCTTTGAAGGACATCACGGATCACGTAGGTGCGACCAGAGCAAACGTTGTAGATGCGACCAGGTTGACCGGATTCCATAATCAGGCGGTAGGCACGAACTGTGTCTCGTACGTCAGTAAGATCACGACGTGCGTCGAGGTTTCCGGTTTTGATCACAGGTCTAGTGCCGCATGTTTCAACTCGTGCGATCTGTTCGGCGAATCCTGAAGCTACATATGAAGGGTCTTGACCTGGACCTAGGTGGTTGAATGATCGAGTGATGAGTACCGTTATCCCATCGTACTTTTCGGCACGTGTTCCCAGGAGTTCTTGCGCCAATTTACTCAATCCGTATGGGCTAGATGGGCCGATCGGGTGAGTTTCGTTAATCGCATCTGAAGATTGTTTGTATACCATGGCCGATCCAGGGATTAGCAATCGAGTATCGAGTTGTGTAAGTCGAATTGCTTCAAGAAGATGGTGGGTCCCGATAGCATTAACCCGAAGGGTGTTAAGGGGCTGATTCCACGAGCTTCCAACATGAGCAGCGCCGGCACAGTGGTAGATGGCTGATGGTCGGATCGTTTGTATTGATTCGAAAACAGCCTTTTTATCGAGTACGTCCATGCTCTGCCATAGAGTGGTTGTAGCGTTTCTTCGCCGTGAATTCTTAGTTTCCTCTAATTCGTTAGGGTGAGATGCTCTCCGCCAAGCGACGACATGGGTGCCTTCAGAAGTGAGTAGTTTCAGCAGATGGCGTCCGACAAATCCATTGGCACCGGTGACGAGTACAGTTTGTTTCACTGGTGAATTACCTGAGTGCTGTCAAAAGCGTTTTGAGTAATACGTTTTACGACCCACCGTATTGTTTCTGATCATAGGATTTAAAACGAGGGTCATCTTTAATCGGGCGCCACCATTCTTCGTTCTCCATGTACCAATTAGTTGTCTCACGTATCCCAGTCGAGAAATCGATTTGAGGACGCCAGCCCAATGAGAAGAGTTTTTTTGTGTCGAGTGAGTAGCGACGATCATGTCCAGGGCGGTCCGTAGTTTTCTTAATCAACGTCGAAGGTTTTTTTAACAGGCTGAGAATTTGTTGCGTTAGATCGGAATTTTGAATCTCATTGCCTCCGCCGATATTGTAGACCTCGCCTGTCTCGCCATTCTGAATTAAAAGGTCTATGGCCGCGCAATGGTCTTTAACATGTAGCCAATCTCTTACATGCTGACCATCGCCGTACAGCGGCAGTGGGAGGTTGTCGATTGCGTTCGTGATGAATAGAGGGATTACTTTTTCTGGAAATTGGTTCGATCCATAGTTGTTGGATGATCTGGTGATAATCGTAGGAATGTTGTAAGTGGCCCAGTAACTATAGGCCAGACGGTCCGCTCCGGCCTTACTCGCTGAGTAAGGGTTGCTCGGTTTTAGCTCGTCTGTTTCCTTGCTGGTTCCAGATGAAATACTACCGTATACCTCGTCCGTAGAAATTTGAACAAAACGATGAAGATTCTTAGCTGATCTGGCAGCTTCGAGCATCACAAAGGTGCCATACACGTCTGTTGTAATAAAGTCCCCAGCTTCTTGGATCGAGCGGTCAACGTGAGTTTCAGCAGCGAAGTGAATCACTAAATTAGCGTCTCTAACCAAGGGGACCACGACTGATGCGTCTGTTACATCACCTCGAATAAAACTATGTCGAGGATGATCTAGGGCTTTAGCTAAGTTTTCTAACCTTCCCGCATAAGTGAGTTTATCAACAGTCGTAATCTGCCAGTCGTTGTGGTGGGAAAGAGCATGGTGAATAAAGTGGCTGCCTATAAATCCAGCGCCACCAGTTACCAGAACGTTAACCATCGGTTCGATCCCAGTTGTATGGGAGCGTTTTATGAGGATCTAGTCTAAATTCATCGGGGGCCTCATAACGATAAGGTTCACTTGGGGTATTTATTACGAGGGCTACTTCACTGCTGATACATTTCCATCCGTGGTACACAAGATTCGGCACTTGTACTAGCGTGGGGTTTTGTGCGCCAATGAAAAACTCGTTGACCGCACCCTCAGTCGAAGAATCAGGACGAGTATCGACAAGAACGAGCTTAACCATTCCCGTGATGCATGCAAAATTGTCAATTTGTTGTTTGTGGTAGTGCCAGGCCTTTACGACACCTGGATAGGTGGCAGAGACGTAGACTTGGCCGAATTTTTCGAAAATTTCTGAATCGTCTGAACGGAGAACTTCCATTAGCCAGCCGCGTTCATCAGGAATCAATCGTAGCTTTTTTGACTTGACGCCTTTAATCAAAGCTTGATTGGTAGTTGGTGAAGTGTAGTGAATTGGTTTGTCAACGGAGTTGTTTTTTTTTGTCACGAGATGTCGACCTCTGAGTTGTCGCCTAGCATGAAGTTGTAGGCTTGTGACGTTGATTTTTGGTGATGGATACGTACATTTTTTCCTATCAGACTGTCTGTGACTTTGGCAGCGAGGTCAGAAATTAGGCTTTGTTCGAGCACGATACTGTTCTCGATTTCTGAGTTTTTAATCACCACGTCGTTCATAATTGAAGTATACGGCCCAACATGTGAGTCTATGATTTTCGCGCGTGCTCCAATGATGGCTGGACCTCTGACTACTGATCTCTCAATAACGGCATCAGCGTCTATTACGATTTTACCTTCAATTAGGGAGTTCGCATCCACATGGCCGTCAATGCGCTGTTCGAATGTTTTAAGAATCAATCTATTGGCTTCGAGTATGTCTTCTAGTTTCCCAGTGTCTTTCCACCAGCCCTCGACGATATGGGGGCGCACGATCAGTCCTCGGTCGATGAGATCTGGGATGGCGTCTGTAATTTCAAGTTCGTTTCTTGCGCTCGGAGAAATTCGTGTTACTGAGTTAAACACCTCGGGCCCGAACATGTAAACGCCAACAAGTGCCAGATCACTTGCAGGCGATTTTGGCTTTTCAACAAGTCGAATGACGTTACCGTCAGCAAGTTCGGCGACGCCGAACATCTCAGGATCTGTAACGTGTGAAAGGAGGATCTGAGCCGCTGGTGGGTCTTGGAGGAATTCTTCTACGAAAGAGCCGATTCCATGGTTGAGCAGGTTGTCACCAAGGTACATTACAAATGGTGAGCCGTTGATGAAGTCTTGGCTAATCAAGACTGCGTGCGCCAAGCCACGTGGTTCGTCTTGTTCTATGTAGGTCACTTCGATATTCCAAGCCGAACCATCGCCTACGGCAGAACGAATTTCAGCTTTCGTATCGCCCACAACAATTCCGATGTCTCGAATTCCAGCAGACACGAGTGCTTCGATGCCATAGAACAGTACAGGCTTATTGGCCACAGGGATAAGCTGTTTAGCACGCGTGTACGTAAGCGGCCTTAGCCTTGTGCCTTTGCCGCCACTTAGGATTAATCCCTTCACGTGATGGTTCCAACGTTGACTCTTGCTTGGGACATTTTGTTATAACTTTTCTTTGTAATTGCGCCGACGTTGTTGATTTTGTTTTGAGAATGTTTATTAACGTCGACCGAACGTATCATCTTGTCCGCTGAAAAAGTTTGAAATAGAGCCGATGCCAGCCAAGGTTATGGTGAAGTTGAAACGCCGATCTTGTGGTATTGGGAACCTTGGGTCAAGCCTTGGAAAATTGAATGTCTGATAGTCAATACCGAAACCACAACATTGCGCGTTGTAGAAAAGAACGATGCGCTGTTGGAGCATGTTACGTTGGCCGATGTCGTAATTGAATCGGTAGGAACCACCGAACATTCGATCGAGTACATGTGCTTCGGTTGAACCATGGACGAAATTATCGGAACGGCGACGGGGGACACCCCGTTTGGGGTCAAGAATGCTAACTCCGAGATTTTGTTTGCTCCATCCCCCGGTTGTTCTGATGTAAGTATTAGCGTACGAGGCATTTACACGCATGTTCTGAACTGCGGAGATATCTGGGTCCCACTCAAGCCGAAAATTACCATCCAGTTGTTCGGTTGGTGAGGCTTTGATCCTGACTTGAATTGGAGAGAAGTTACTCGGTTTTCTTCCTCTGAAGCTCGTGCTAAAAGCAGAGTCGAATTGACTGGCCACAGGATTGGAGTAGTAGCTTTGATTAATGCCAACGATTAGATACTCCCTGGTACGTACTTTTCCTCGGCTCCGGTATTTAGCGATCAGGCGATTAGTGACGCCGTAATTGATTCTTGTACTACCACCCACCTGAAAGTCTAAACTTTCGAGGGCTACAATCCGATTTCGGTTCTCGATAGGTGTAATTCGTTCGATGCTGAGTGAAGGTTCAATGATGTGTTTATGGCGTTTAGGATAATCACCGCCTTGATTTTCCCAGACCTTTGTAAAGATCGGTCCTAGAATATCGCTTCCCATGCTGATATATCGTCTTGTTAGGGGTTCTGGTACTTGCATGCCAGTTGAGCTAAGACTCTCTGAGTAGTAAGTTCCTCGCCTGGTCAGGGACGAGTTGTCGGTTAGCCAAGGCCAAGGGGACAGAGGCGCACGAAGCGTTGGCATAAAGTCAAGACGCATAAGTCCCTGGTCGATAATGCGTTCACCATCTTTGTTGGTTGCACGTACCAAGTTGGCGTACTCACTAGCGAGCGAGAAATAAATTGGGAGTGTTCCGATCTGTTGCTGGGCACGATTGAACGAGATACGAGGTGTGCCGCCATAAAGAGTTGAATCATTTTTTCCGTAGAAAAGTTCGTTCCAGTCGAACGTTCCATTCAGGGAGTTAGGGCCCCACGAACCACTCACGTTTCCACCATAAGTTCGAGAGCGTGACGAGAAGTCGAAGGCATTCTGATTGAATGTTTGTCTCACGGTGATATCTGAGAAAAAATCAACGCGACCTGTCGCTTTAAAGCCACCCCATAGCGCCTGAGTGGTGTTACCTCGAAGTTCAAAACTTTTTCGACCGGGCTGAATGGATTCACTCGTAACGCCGTTTGTTGCAGATGCGAAAGTGCGTTTTGGCTCACTCAGTTGATAGGCCGAAAAGGTTCCAGATGATCCGCGTCCTAACACGTAACGATATTCAGCTCCCTTGCCCTGACCTGCCTTTGAAAACCAGTCATGAAAGAACGTTGCGTCTTGACTTCTTGAGATGGCCCAAAAGAAGGCATTACTAATTGTCTGTCCTCGAAAAGTGGAATTTCCGTACATGGGCATCAGAAATCCTGTTGCACGATCGTCTTCTTGGATTGGGTAATACATGATAGGGAAATACATCACGGGTACACCCTTAACCTTCAAAAAGGAGTTTTTAAGTACAGCATAATCGTCCAAGTTCAGAGTAACGCTACTAGAGGTAAGTTCCCAGCGTGGTGTTGGTTGTACGCATGTCGTGAAGCCACCCTTAGAGATCCGGTATTTTCGCTGTCCAACCTTCTCAATGATATCGCCGTAGAAATAAGCGTCAGGTTCGAGTGTGCCGAATAGGCTCCGGTCTACCTTATCACCGAGTGAGGCTGTTCCAGCCGCATCGTAGAAGATACCGTTCTTTGTCTTGAGGTTGAAATCCGCCCTATCGGCAGCGATTCTGCTGTCTTGAGTGTTGACGACAACGTTGCCACGGGCTAGTACACGATCAGTGTCGTTGAAAATTTCAACTTCGTCAGCGAACAATTTAGTGTCGTCACGCTCGAT
This sequence comes from uncultured Vicinamibacterales bacterium, assembly GCA_964594555.1. GTDB lineage: Bacteria > Acidobacteriota > Vicinamibacteria > Vicinamibacterales > CAZQMT01 > CAZQMT01. The sequence goes on along the minus strand of CAZQMT010000016.1, from coordinate 9,579 downwards.
TTCGACAGCGCCAGTCAGTTTCCAGTGATTCTCGCCGATACGTTCAATAGTCCATTGTTTGGAAACAGACAGACCAGGGACGGTTTGGGCTACCGCTATTTGGGTGCCCAGTAGGAACATCAGGAGAGCGAGGATTAAACGGCTCATATCGTTAGGAGAGGCAATTAGATTCAGCCAGTTTATTTTAGCAGCTTCACAAGTTGTAGTAGTTCGCCGATGAGGTAGAGAGAGCCTGTAGCACAGGCGGTTCGTCTTGGTGACAGAGCCTCGTGGACAGCTCGGTCTAGTTTGGGCTCTATGGAAATGGGTATTTTGGTGCCGAGCTGTTTCGCCTGGGCGACTAAGTCTTTCGCCTGAGCTGCCTTTGGGCTTTTTGACTGTGTCACAATAAGTTTACCAGCGTGAGGGATGAGCTGTTCAAGCATTTCCAATGTCTTTTTATCTTTCATTGCGCCGAAGATCAACGTCACTTTGTTAGGGTAGATTTCTCGAAGATACGCAGCGAGGGCCGCCGCCGCCGCCGGGTTATGTGCCCCATCAAGCAATAGTTGTTTTTTGTCGTCAAATGAGAGTAATTGCAGTCGACCTGGCCATTCAACTGTTGCGAGACCGTGCGCGATAGCCGCTTGGGATACCGAGAAGCCAACTGATTCGAGTTCCTCGAGTAATCGAACGGCGACAAGAGAGTTCTCAGCTTGGTGTTGTCCAGATAACGCTAAAGGTATCGTTCCATAACGATGAATTGGAGTTTCGAGTTCAAGAAGTGTTTGGCCTCGTTCGAGTTTGACCGCCATTTTGACCCCGTCTGAGGCGGGGCACAACCGTGCTTGTTTGTCGTGACTAGTACTCCGTATGACTTCCAAGCATTCTGCACGCATGTTGCCCGTAATAACCATCGTGCCTTGTTTGATGATGCCTGCCTTTTCGAATGCAATCTGTTTGTGGGTGTTACCCAGATATTGCTCGTGATCGAGCTCGACCGAAGTGATGGCGGTGGCGATAGAATTTGCAACACAAGTTGCATCGAATCTTCCTCCGAGGCCGACTTCAAGAATGGCTATGTCCACCTCGGCGCGTTTGAATATTTCAAATGCGATCGCTGTGGTAGTTTCAAAAAATGTTGGTCGAATTACGATGCGTCCATCTTTGTACAATCGATCGACTAAGCTGAGAACATCAGAGGCAACTTCTCTCAAATGATCGAGATCGACGGGTGTACCGTTAACCACAAAACGTTCTTCGATGCTAATCAAGTGGGGAGAGGTGAAGCGTCCAGAGCGATAAGAGGCGGCTCGAAGAGAGGAGTCCAATATCGCACTGACTGAGCCCTTCCCATTGGTTCCAGCGACTGTGATTGTGTGAAAACTATTTTGGGGGTCTCCTAAAGCCGAGCAGAGAGTTTTAATGTTGTTAAGGCCAAGCTTGATACCAAGGGAGTCTAGTTCTAGGAGTCTGTTGAGTACATCCATATGTGCTGATTTGAGACGCCGACTTTTGTAAATCTTCTGGCTACACCGATGGCTTGTGTAACAGTTCTATGTCAACACTTGAGATGGTTTTCGTTAATTACGTCTGCCATCTGAATTTAGCTCGTCCGTGGGACGTAGTACTGTGTGCCCCGTCCCATAGCGTGGATTCGCCTATTTAAGTCTTCTAGTACCTCATCGCCCCAGTCGAGATCAACGTGTGAAGTTTCAACGACGAGAAGTGGGGTGGCCGTGTAGTGAAAGAAGTAGTGATTGTAGGCTTCATTTAATTCTTCGAGGACTTTGTCATCAAGATGCTGGTATTCAGAGTTTCGTTGGGCTAGTTCTCGACCTCGACGTTGTAACAAGTCTGTCGGGGTTTGTAGATAGACCACAAGATCTGGTGAAGACACGTCAGGTGTCAGCATTTCGTAGAGCCTTTGATAAATGAACAACTCGTTGTCGTCGAGGTTGAGGTAGGCGTAAATCTTGTCCTTGTCGAAGAGGTAGTCACAAATGGTTGTTTGGTTAAATAGATCGGCCTGTCGCAGCGCTACTTGCTGTCTATGTCTAGCGAGCAAATAAAATAACTGTGCCTGGAAGGCTGCACCGGTGCGTCCTGCATGAAGGTCACCAAGGAAGGGGTTCTCGGTGTCTTCGAGTACGAGTGTCGCGTCTAGTCTGGCTCCAAGCCGTTCGGCTAGAAGAGACTTACCGACTCCAGGAGGGCCTTCGATGGCGATATATCGAAAATCCAAGATGCGCGAAGTATAGCGAAGGTTAACGGTAATTCGACAGGTACGGGCGCAGAAAGTTTGAACACCCCACGGGCAGCAGCGTTCCGAGCCCTCCCTAATACAGCATGATACTATGACGCCATGCCAGTGTCCGTCATTAAGTTACTACTTAATCCTACTGTTTTGACGTGAAGATCGAAAAAATCGAGTTAAGGTTAATCCGGCTTCCGCTCGTCCATTTTTTTGAGACTAGTTTTGGGCGTGTATACGACCGACAGTTCGTGCTCGTGACTGTTTCGGGCGATGGGGCGTATGGTTATGGTGAGTGTGTCGCCCAAGATGGCCCTTACTATAGTTCTGAAACGAACGAAACTGCGTGGCACGTCCTGAGCCAGTTCATTGCCCCAAGTATCCTTGGTGTTGAGTTTTTACATCCACGTGAGATTTTTACGGCACTTGGAGCTATTCGTGGCCATAACATGGCGAAGTCTGCTGTCGAAATGGCCGCATGGGATCTGTACGCACGTCAAGCCGACCTTCCGCTCTACCGTATGCTTGGGGGGGGGCGTACTGTTGTTGAGGCGGGGGTGTCAATTGGCATCCAAGACTCACTCTCACAACTGGTGGAAAAGGTCGAATTGGAACTATCTGCGGGCTACCGACGTATCAAAATCAAGATCAAACCCGGATGGGATGTTGAGGCGGTCGATGCCGTCAGGACTCATTGTGGGGAGATACCGCTAATGGTAGACGCGAACGCCGCTTATCAATTGTCAGACGCTTCGCATCTTGCCAAGCTCGATCGCTACGGATTGATGATGATTGAGCAACCGCTCGGCTACGATGATTTACTGGATCATGCGAGGCTACAAAAAGAGTTGCAAACGCCTATTTGCCTCGATGAATCGATTAAAACAGTGGCTGCAGCTTCTGCCGCACTCGACTTAGAGGCGTGCCGCATTATTAACATAAAGGCCGGGAGAGTCGGTGGGCACACTGAGTCAATGAAGATACACGATCTCTGTCAGAAGCGATCTATTCCAGTCTGGTGCGGAGGCATGCTCGAATCTGGTATCGGACGTGCACACAATATCCATTTGTCGACTTTACAAAACTTTGTGCTCCCAGGGGATGTTGCCGCGAGTGCGCGATACTACGAACCTGACCTTATTGAGCCCGGCATTACGGTTGATTCTAAAGGCCGTATCATGGTTCCAGATGCTCCTGGTCTTGGTGTGAATATTATGACTGATCGTTTAGAGCGGGTGACCGAGCGTCAGCTCGTGCTCGGTAATTCGTGATTTTTCTGAGACCTAACAATTACGGCATCTAAGTGATGTACCGCCACCAGGCTAGGATGTAGAGGTTTGGTATGACTGGTCAGGCTAAATCCAATACTCATAGATTCTTTCTGGGAATGAGATCGCGATCCTTCGTACTAGGAGCGACCATACTGACGTTGCTCGTGGGTTTGACCTTCTTGGCTGGCTGTGCAGCCCGTATGGCTGTGGAAAAGCCTCGAGACAGAACATTCGAAGAGAAAATGAGCTGGATCTTGCGCCTTGAGGACCAGCGTATTTTACAGACGACACAGACTCAGAGCGCATCGGAGATTATTCAAACGGATCATGAGGCTAATCCTGTCGTACAAAATCGGAGCCTGTTACGGTTTCTAACGGATACGGATGCCCGTATCAGACGGCGGGCAGCATTGGCCGTTGGTCGCGTTGGACTTGCTGAAGGTGTAACACCGTTGGTTTCAACTTTGGCTGATCCTGATCCAGAAATACGTCAGGTCGCGGCATTTGCGCTTGGTTTGATTCGGTCCCCTTCGGGGGTAGAAGCTTTGAAGGCTGCACTTATCGACCCGTCTCCGCTTGTTAAGGGACGTGCTGCGCAGGCTCTTGGTCTTATTGGTGACCGTACTGCAGCGGCAGCCGTTGCCGACATGGTTTTTAGACAATTATCGTGGGGGGTCGACCAGCCAGATGACTTTTCTTTTGTCGTAGATCCTAATGTTGACGCATTGCGATTGGGCATAAGCGCTCTTGCACGCCTTGGGAGGTTCGAACCAATGGCCGAGGCGTTACTGGATGCTGGTGGTCAGCCTAGGATCCCTTGGTGGCCTCTAGCACATGCTCTTCAGCAGTTAAAGGACCAGCGAAGTTTATCGGC
>CAZQMT010000016.1:0-5191 GCA_964594555.1 uncultured Vicinamibacterales bacterium | reverse complement strand
TACGTTGGCCATCTAGCTATGGTGCTACGTTTGCTGCAAAAGCGCTTGGTGAGCTCGGGGATGTAGCTGCAGTTGACGATCTGTTACATCTTGTCCAGAGTGACGACCCGTTTGTTGCGGCTTCGGCTGTTTCGGCACTTGGTCGTTTGGGGGAATCTAGAGCGGTATCACCGCTTCTTCGGCTCCTGCGACATTCTGATCTCCCTGTACCAGTACAGCGAGAAACTATTATCGCGCTAGGCGATCTTAGAGCCTCTGAAGCGACCAACGTTCTGCTTGATTTGTTGTCTCATAAACATCCCCTGATGCGTGCCTCAGCTTTGCAGGCTTTGGCTAAAATCAGCCCAGAGACTTTTTCACTAGTGCTTTCTGGGCTCGATCCTGATCGAGATTGGACTGTTCGGGCGGCACTCGCACGAGTGTTGGGATCATTGAATCTTGAGTTTTCGACTTCAAGATTGAAGACAATGCTTCGAGATTCTGACCAACGTGTCGTAGCTTCTGTTCTCCGCGCTTTAGTGCGACGTCGACCAGAAGGAATCAATGCGACGTTGTTAGATTACTTGCATTCGGATGATCCAGATGTTCGAGCAATTTCTGCACGTGGTATCGGTGAGCTTGGGCTGGAAGGGGCTGTTGAGAGCTTGATCGAAGTTTATCGTCGAAGTAATGATGAACTACATTCCGTTACGCGCCTGGCTGTAATAGAGGCTCTAAGCAATTATCAAACCCCTTCTGCGAAATTTGCTATCGAGGTGGCGATGGCAGATTCGGACTGGAGTATTCGTGAGAGAGCCGCTGAAATATTGAGTAAGCGTGATCCGTCTGGAAGCTATGTGGAGATGATTCGGCCTGCACCAGTCACGATGTCGTCTTTCGCTTACGATGAAGATGAGCTGGTTAATCCCACCGTGTCTCCTCATGTCTATCTGGAGACATCGAAAGGCACGGTACAGATTGAGCTTGCCGTATTGGATGCACCTTTAACCGTTAAGAATTTTACTCGGTTAGCTGGTGAAGGGTTTTTCGATGGTGTTCGCGTGCACTTTGGTCCTGGTTTTGCCCTACAGACCGGAGATCCAGAACGCGGTAGTTTTGATGGGCTTGTCCGCACGATTCGTGATGAGGTGAACGAGCTTCCGTTCGTTCGTGGTACGGTCGCAATAGTTAACGAAAGGCCAAACACAGGAGTGGGTCAGTTTCTCATCATGCGTATGCCTCAGCCACATCTTGAGGCCATAGGCACGGCTTTCGGGCGTGTAGTAGCTGGTTGGAGCGTGATCGACAGTCTCGAAGAAGGTGACCGTCTCCTAAGTGCCAGAGTCTGGGACGGGACAGGAAGATTTTCTCAGTGATGGTACTTCGGTGGGGGAGAGAAGAAAAAGGGAGCGTTAGCCCCCTTTTTCTAGGGCGAGGCTGTCTTTAGCGCTTTTTGGCGCCCTTCTTCTTAGCAGCCTTCTTCTTAGTAGCCTTCTTCTTAGAAGCCTTTTTCTTAGCAGCTTTCTTCTTTGCCATTTGCTTTATCCCCCCCTTCATACGGGTCTGCGACGACAAGGGTAAACGCTGTAACAATTACAGCGAGGTCCCTAGCCTTCGCTTCGTGGCCTGCCTACCCTTGAAATGCCAAAGGCCTGGCGGCACGCTCGGTAGGGTTGCCGGATTGCACCAACCCCAAAAGCTCGATACCCAACGAGGCGGTGTTTTCTGGACTCCCGGTTTCCAACCGCCTGTTCATGCCCTTCTGCACTATCTTTAGACATACCTGACTAAACAATCTCAATTGCAACCGCTGGTGATAAAGACTCACAATAGAGAGGCCCAGTATAATCCCCTCATACCACATATAGATTATGGATGAGAAATTCAAGGTGTCAAGCACAAAATTTGTTTAAAGTCAAAGCTTTGTAGTTCGCTTGATGAGAATGGCCTAGGTAGACTAGTTTGAAATCTTGGAATTTCGAAGGTTTACTAAGCTTCGATCCGTTCAGGATCAATCTTCAGAGAGCCTTTCTGATGAGCAAGATGACGATAAAGATCACAACAAACTTCAATTTCATTCCTTTTGTAAGGAGTTGTGCGTTAAGGCACAGTACTTATGAAGGTGTCGTCGATAAAATCGAGTGCTAGGAAAGACTAGTATGTAGTGATTGCTTCTCTGAGTGGTTTTCGAGACCTAGTTGAACTAGGCGATCTAGCAGTGTGGAATAGTCAAGTCCCGTCGCTTCCCAGAGCTTCGCATACATGCTGATGGTTGTAAATCCTGGGAGGGTGTTGATTTCGTTGAGGAAGATCTCGCCGGTTTTATCATCCAGTAGAAAATCGATCCTTGCCATTCCTGCTACATCGATGGCACGGAATGCCGCGAGGGCGATGCTACGTATTTCTTGTGTTTGGGTCGAAGACAGTGGGGCAGGAATTTTCAGCTGTGAGTTGGTGGCTATGTACTTAGATTCATAATCGTAGAAGTCTCCTTCTGGAATTACTTCGCCTAGGACCGATGCCTCCGGTTCATTGTTGCCAAGAACGGCACATTCGATTTCTCGGGCATTTTGAACAGCAGCTTCGATCAGAATCTTACGGTCGAATTTGCCTGCAAGCTCAATTGCGGCGTCAAGGTGCTCTTGGTCTGTAACTCGAGACACACCCACACTGGAACCGAGCTGAGCAGGTTTTACGAAGATGGGGAAATCGAACTGTTCGACAATTTGTTCGAGAACCTGACTTGGTTCGGCAGTCCACTGTTGTTTGCGTACGACAGTGTAGTTAGTGACAGGAAGTCCAGACGCTTGAGCTACTACATTCGTGATGGTTTTGTCCATGCCAACGGCCGATGCCATGACGCCGGCTCCGACATAGGGTATGTTGGCCAATTCGAGTAGGCCTTGAATTGTACCGTCTTCACCGTACGGACCGTGTAAAACAGGGAAGATTACGTCGAGGCCGAGGGCGGTAATTTGTACCTGCTCACCGTGTTCGCTGTCTGGAGAGTGCTTGAATAAAAGCATGGTGTCATCTCCAGGATTGGGGAATATATAGAGTGCCTTTCTCTGTGGGGTCTTGTGTGCGTGTTTTTTGGTACGTGCCTGTTTAATAACATCCGTTGTAGACTCGGCTGTGGGCGGGTGATTTTCGAGCGTCCACCTGCCGCTGCGCTCGATATACAAGGGGATTGCATCGTAACGTGCTGTGTCGAGGTTGGCAAAGATCGCGGCTGCTGAGGCGAGTGAAACCTCATGCTCGCTGGAACGCCCTCCGTAGAGAATACCTATCCGAAGCTTTTTCAATTTAACTTAGTATACCTCTAGCTTATGCCTTCATTCGATTTTCGTGTTACTAGCCGAGATGGTCGAGCAAGGTGTGGTGAGATGAGCACAGGGCATGGTGTCGTTCACACGCCAGCGTTTATGCCGGTTGGGACAAGGGGTGCCGTCCGTGCTGTCACGCAACGCGATTTGGACGATCTGGAAGCGCAGATCATTTTGGCTAACACTTACCATCTATTTCTTCGTCCAGGCGACAGGCTCATCGCTCGACAAGGTGGGTTACATCGTTTCATGAGCTGTGAGAAGCCTATTTTGACTGACAGCGGCGGTTATCAAGTCTTTAGCTTGGCTCCTATGGGTACTGTCAGTGAGGATGGGGTTCAATTTCGTTCACATATTGATGGTTCTAGTCATTTGCTAACTCCAGAAAGTGCAGCTGAGATTCAGGCACGCCTGGGTTCTGACATTGCTATGGTCCTTGACGAATGTCCGTCTTACACTGCACCTAGGGAGTCTGTTCTCGAAGCGATGCAGCGAACGGGCAGATGGGCAAGGCGGGCGAGAAATCGTTTTCTCGAGCTAAAATCAGGGATCGTTGGAGGTGAAGAATTTGTGAACCCCGAGCAGGCTCAATTTGGCATCGTTCAGGGTGGTGTCTATCCAGAGCTTCGAGAGCAAAGTGTGCACGAAATTGTGGACGTTGGATTTGAATCGTACGCAATCGGTGGTCTGAGTGTCGGTGAGCCGGTGGATTTGATGTACCAGACTGTCGGCACGACCACAGCGAGTTTGCCGGAACACAGAGCCCGTTACCTTATGGGAACTGGAATGCCTGGAGATTTGGTGGAATGTGTTGCGCGTGGGGTCGATCTCTTCGACTGTGTATTGCCAACACGTAATGCTCGTAACGGTCAGCTTTTTACACGTCACGGACGGATCGTTATCAAAAATGCATGTTATGCGGAAGACGAGAGACCAGTTGACCCGAATTGTCCGTGCTATACGTGCAGGAACTTTTCTCGCGCCTACCTACGACATCTCTTTATGGCCGAAGAAATGACTTCGGCTACCCTTAATACGTTGCATAATCTCCACTTTTACCTTGACACAATGAAACGAATTAGGGAATCTATAGCGTCGGGTTCGTTTGGGAAGTTTCGGCGTCAATTCCATCAAATGTTCGCCCGCCATTCCTTTAGCTCATGACATCCATATTGGCTCTTAGCAACGCCTGGCTCCTGGCGATGGGTGCTCCGACCCAGCAATCTGGTTCTGCGTGGGTCCAATTCGTCCCATTTTTTCTGATACTAGCAATTTTCTACTTCATTATCCTGCGTCCGATGAAGAGCCGCCAGAAGAAGGTACAGGAGTTTCAGGCGTCTCTGAAAGTTGGTGATCGGGTCGTGACGACCAGCGGTATTTATGGTCAAATCGCTAAGGTTGGCGAACGGTCAGTTCAACTACAAATTGCTGAAAAAGTCCGTATTGAAGTGTCTAAGCCAGCGATTGGTGGTTATCAAGGCGAGGAACCGGTTGTATCTGATTCGAACAGCCTTTGATATGTATTCATGAAGCAAAACTTACGCTGGAGAGTCGTTACAGTTTTAGCGGTTGTAGTTCTGGCCGTTTGGGGGATATATCCACCAGGGGAGAAAGTGCGTCTCGGGCTCGATCTCAAGGGCGGAGTACATCTCGTACTACGCGTACAAACTGATGATGCGCTTCGCCTGGAGACTGAATTGAGTATGGAGCGATTACGTCAGGCAGCTAGCGATGAAGACATTGACTTCGAACTTGTAACTCAGGTCAACACGTCAGAGTTCAAGGTCGATGGTGTGTCGCAGTCACAAGATAATGAGTTTCGTCAGCTTTCTGACGATCAAGTGGGACTGTTGTTTGATCGTGAGTCTGGTGTTGGTGGAAGCTAT
>CAZQMT010000015.1:20457-27805 GCA_964594555.1 uncultured Vicinamibacterales bacterium | reverse complement strand
CTGGCTATGGTGCTGGCTCGCATGCCAACAATGAGTTTTATGTGATTGAGGGCGCCGGCCAAGTATATGGCATGGCCGGATCTGAGAAGGCGTTCGCAACCGTTGTCTACGGCTTTGGTGGAAAGAAGTGAATTGTAGGCCATGTAGCCAACAAGTCAATTTTTGATTCTTGAATGAGGATATTGTCAACGCCTACATTCTGACTATTGGTTGCTGTAAAAAACACCTTCGCGTGTTGGTAGAGAATGGTCGTCAGTTTTATTTCGCAAGTTGAAAAGCCTGAAGATTGGCTGCCCAGGCTTGAGCAACAACTACCGGATTTGGAGTTCTTGGTCCATTCGGAGATTGCCGATCTAGGTGAGATTGGGATTGCTCTCGTAGCCAAGCCGCAACCGGGAGTGCTTGCTGCGTTGCCCCGTTTAAAGTTTATTCAATCACTTTGGATGGGGGTTAATGATCTTCTTTTGGACGAGACATTTCCAAGGCATGTTCCACTTTCTCGCCTGGTTGATCCTGGCATGGTGGCTGCGATGGGAGAAACAGTTCTCGCGCATGTACTCGATCTGCACAGAGACCTTTATCGTTATCGCGATCAGCAGATACGACGTGAGTGGCACAAATTTCCACAGCGAAGGGCCCAAGAATGCCGGGTGGGGATTCTTGGTCTCGGCGTACTCGGTACAGATGCTGCCAAAAAACTTCGTGCTCTTGGATTTCAGGTGGCTGGTTGGAGTCGACGTCTAAAGACGATTGACGGTATTGACGGATATACTGGGACCGAAGGTTTAAAATCACTGCTTTCGGGAACAGACATCTTGGTCTGTCTATTGCCGTTGACTGATAGTACGACGGGTATCATTAATAAGGCATTGATCGCCGAACTTCCTCGTGGCGCTTCGGTAGTGAATCTTTCACGCGGTGCGCATATCGTCGAGCAAGATCTTCTTGATGCGCTTGATGGTGGTCACTTGTCACGTGCGGTGCTTGACGTATTTAATGTTGAACCGCTTGCGCCCTCTCACCCTTTTTGGGTGCATCCCCGTATTACGGTTACACCGCATGTCGCCGCTGTTACAGATCCCGTTACGTCGCTTCCCAAAGTTGTTGAAAACATTGAACGTGTTTGTTCAGGGCGACAGCCACGGGATCTTGTAAATATCGAATCTGGTTACTAAGTGAACCGAGTTTGATCTTTGCTTGGATTTAGCGGGTGAATCTTTAGTCTTCGGAGGTGTTGTTTGGTGAAGAGAGATCAACTCGAAAGCCAGAATATCCCGCCACTGTTTTTGAGATTGCTGACTTTCAGGATGTCGTCATTAGCATCGGAAGTAAAATTGCTCCGAGAATAATAAAGAGAATCCACCCGCTGACAACAACCCCGAATGCCCGCATCGTCGTGCTGTAATCGAGTGCCTGCCTGACCGCAATGATCATCGTCGCCAACATCCAAATGGAAATTATGAAATTGAGGGGGCCTGAAAGCAGTGGGACGATGCCAAAGATTCTCAGCACTCCAGGTGCTGCTGCGAAACCTGTGGTTCGGAGTAATTGTCCGAGGTCGGCTTGAGTGGATGGTTCTGGTAATAATTTTGTGCCGATTAGGTAGGTGGTTAGAGCCCAGACGGTCCAACTCAGCATCGAGCCGATCGTGCTTCCTAAGAGCATGCCGACGCCACCAGTATTAAGCGTGCCTATTCCGGCAGCGAAGCTCGAAAGGATAACCACTCCAGCCGCTTGTCCTAGTGCAGTTTTGTCGTGTTCGACTTCTTCATAGGTTGCCACATTACATTGAGCGGCACCCATCATTCTTTCTGTGAAGCTTGCCATGCTTGTCAACTCCTGATTCGATTAAGCTATATGTCGGTTCCTTCAGAGAACCTCAGCATGATGTCAGATATAACTCATGGTAGTTCATTATGCCTGGAATAATTTGAAATTCATCTAATTCTTGACCGACGATGATCCTGAGACGGTAATCTAGCTAATTGGTTGTTGCTAGTTAGTGAGACTGCTAAATGTGTTCGGGGTTGAAAATGGCCGTTGTCGAGAATTTGTTCAAATATCATCAGCAAACATGTCGATTGGCTGGTTTGGGAGCATGGGAAGTGAAAACAGAGCGCATTGTATGCTACCCTGCCAGGTATTCTGATGTTTAAGGAAGGGGAGCCCATGATGAGTCGAGGTTTGGTAATAGTTGGTTTGGCGCTTGTCTTTTCGGTCGCTTTTAATGCGACAGCTTCTGCTTGTGGATCTTCGACGGGTTTGTCTAGTGAGGACAAAGGAATTGCGCGAAGAGTTTGCGCTGAACTTAAGGCTTCCGGCGAGGAAAACGTGACGAAGGTTACAGTTCGACGCACCACAATGACGCTTCAGGTCACCGAGCCTTACTACTTGGGCTTGATGGAAAATCGGCCTCAAGCTGAGGCGTTACTGTCTGGGTGGGCGAGTCGCTTCATGGGAGAAACCGGAAAGCGAATGGTTACCGTGAATGTTGACTATGATGGTGACAAAGTAATTGAGGTCAAGCGAGATCAGGTTGGGAATCTTGAATTTGAGTTCGCCGAACAGAAAGAGGAGTAAGAAGTTTCAGTCTGCGCGCTGGTGCTGTTTGGAGTTCTAAATGGGCATCGGCGTTGCTGTGGTGAGTTCGTTGGTTGCCGAGCGGTGTCTCTTTTTGTTTGATATTCGGCTTAGCTCCTTAATGCTCTTCGGTCCCGGTCGTTGAGGGAGTCGGGTTTGGTGCTGGCTATTCTTCGGCCCACATGTGGATGGATGGTTTGCGGGTCTGCATGATTTCATTCAAAATAATTCCCCTCGTTGGATTTTCGTTCCCTAAGTGGTGAGCCTTGGGGCCTGTTTTTTAGCTGTTCGGCCGCATGGATCGCTTGACTTGAAATCTTCTTAACTCAAGGAAAAGAGTTGTGAAAAATTACGTTACTGTTGGTGGTCTTGAGATCGCTCAGGCTTTGTATGATCTCGTTCAAGAAGAGATTGTTCCTGGCACTGACGTCCTGGCAGAGGACTTTTGGGGCGGCTTAGAGAAGATTGTTAGAACTCTTGGGACAAGTAATCGTCAGCTTCTAGATCGACGTGATGCACTTCAACGACAAATAGATGAATGGCATGGAACACGCTCAATAGAGTCGGGTGACTGCACAGACTACACGGCCTTCCTTAAAGATATCGGTTATCTCTCCCCTGAAATTGAGAATTTCAAAATTGACACGACGAATGTTGATCCGGAAATTTCGATTTTGTCCGGACCTCAACTCGTGGTGCCGCTCGATAATGCACGATACGCACTCAATGCGGCGAATGCTAGGTGGGGAAGTCTCTATGATGCTCTCTATGGGACGGATGTGATAGCTGAGACTGACGGAGCAGAAAAGGGGACTGCTTATAATCCTGTTCGAGGTTCAAGAGTGGTCGCCTATTCGGAGACTTTTCTTAATGAGAACTTTCCGTTGAATGCGGGGCTCCATGAACATGTCGTCAGGTATGCGATTGACGAGTACAAAGGCTGCCAACGCTTAATCGCTGATTTAGAAAACGGCGATCGCTCTTGGCTTAAGGAGTCGTCTCAATTTGTTGGATTTCGAGAATCGCAAGGCGAGTTATCAGCCATCCTTATGCGTCATCATGGTCTCCATGTTGAGATTCAGATTGACCGCTCTCATCCAATCGGTAATGGCCACAAGGCTGGTGTTAAAGATGTGATTCTTGAGTCAGCAGTTACGACAATCCAGGATTGCGAGGATTCTGTTTCTGCTGTGGATGCGGATGACAAGGTTCGTGTTTACGCAAATTGGCTCGGCATCATGAGGGGTACTCTCCAGACAAATCTAGAAAAAAATGGCCGAGATGTCATCAGGAGGCTTGAGGCTGATCGGGAATTTCTCGATACGGACAGACAAACTTTTTCATTGTCAGGGCGGAGTCTCTTGCTGATCCGCCATGTAGGTATTCACATGTACACTGACGCTGTTAAGTTTAATGGTGAGCCTATACCTGAAGGGTTTCTCGATGCGATGGTGACGAGTCTTGCAGCTCTTCATGACATAAAGGGGCTCGGTCAGTACCGTAATTCGAAGGAAGGTAGCATATACGTTGTGAAGCCAAAACTTCACGGCCCTGAGGAAGTTTCGGCGACTGTGGATCTTTTTTCTTGCGTAGAAAAGGTGCTTGGGCTCGAACCTTTGACATTAAAAATTGGGATTATGGATGAAGAACGAAGAACAACTGTAAATCTTGATGCTTGTATTCGTGAGGCTCGTCAGCGTGTGGTTTTTATTAATACAGGTTTCCTTGATCGGACGGGTGATGAAATCCATACAAGTATGTTGGCTGGGCCAATGATGCCGAAGATGGAGATCAAGAACGCAGTGTGGATGAAGGCCTACGAAGACTGGAATGTTGATGCTGGTATTTCTTCTGGTTTGCCAGGAAGAGCCCAAATAGGAAAGGGCATGTGGACTATGCCAGATCTAATGCAAGACATGATCGAAAAAAAGATCGAGCATCCGCTTGCTGGTGCATCGACGGCGTGGGTGCCATCTCCTACGGCGGCGACATTGCATGCCTTGCACTATCACCAAGTTTCCGTTGGTCAAGTTCAGAATGATCTGCGTGATCGTTCACGGCCTCAGCTTAGTGCGATTCTTACGCCACCACTGCTTGCGTCTAGGAATTTAGATCAGGCAGAGGTTCAGAGTGAACTAGATAATAACGCCCAAGGTATTTTGGGCTATGTAGTCCGCTGGGTTGACCAAGGTGTCGGTTGTTCCAAGGTGCTGGATGTTCAAGATATGGGATTGATGGAAGATAGGGCGACATTAAGGATTTCAAGTCAACATATTGCTAATTGGTTATTGCATGACATCGTCACTGAAAGACAAGTTCGAGAAACCTTTCGGAAAATGGCAGCGGTTGTTGATAGACAAAATTCTGGTGATTCTACCTATACGCCGATGGCACTAGATTTTGATCGCAGTGTTGCTTTCCAGGCGGCTCTTGAGCTCGTTCTGAATGGCCGAGACGAACCAAATGGATACACCGAACGTGTATTGACTACTTATCGACTTGAGGTTAAAGCGAATGGCCCTAAGAGGGCGTAGTGGCTTTTAAGGGAAAAGGGTTTTCGGAGGGTAAAAAATCACATCAAGTAAATTGTTCGGTGTCAAAGCTAGGCATTAACTGTGAGTGCTTTCATTCAAGATTATTGATGAGATCCTGTGGGATGGGTTGCCTGCCTCGGTCACGGTTTGTTTTTGAGTTGGGCTCCACTTGCTGTACTTTGTTCAACCCACACGTCGAGTAAATGTAAGATTGTTTCAACAGATTTCTCCATCCATTCGAGTGGAATCCATTCTTTCTTGCTGTGGAAGTTCATGCTTCCGTTAGAAAGGTTGGGTGTTGGAAGTCCCATGAAAGACAATTTGGCTCCGTCTGTTCCTCCGCGTACGGCGGCTCGTTTCGGAGTCAGTCCAGTTCTTCGGATGGCCTCCTCAGCATAATCAATAATTTCTGGGTGGTCGTCAATTACCTGGCGCATGTTTCGGTAAGATGAAACGCTGTCGATCTCGATGTGAGAATTTGGGTGGAGAAGTTCGGTCTCGTGTGCGGTGGATTCGAGGGATTTTTTTAGAACTTTGAGCCCTTTCTCTGAAAAGTCACGAAGTAGAAACTTGGCAGTCATACGAGAAACATTGCCGTTGATTTCGATTGGATGAATAAATCCTTCACGTCCGCTTGTGTTTTCAGGCATTAGCTCTCTAGGGAGCGCAGAAATAAAATCTGAAGAGACTCTAATAGCATTAGTAAGTTTTCCCTTCGCATAACCAGGATGGATGTCTGAACCGAGTATGGTGATTTCGACGCTATCCGCGCAAAAAGTCTCGTCTTCGACTTCTCCGACTCCCGAACCATCTATCGTATAAGCGAAAGCTGCGCCAAATTTTTTTACATCAAAACGATCAGAGCCGCGGCCGATTTCTTCGTCAGGTGTGAAGGCGATTCGAATTGGTCCGTGCAGCCTCGAAGGGGTTTCGGCAAGCTGCCATAGGACTTCGATGATTTCTGCGATACCAGCCTTGTCGTCAGCGCCGAGGAGTGTTGTGCCGTCAGAGGTGATTATTGTCATGCCAAGACAGGAGGTTAGCATGGGTTCGTCAGCCGCCCGTATAACGACGGAGGTGTCTCCTGGCAGCACGAGATCTCTTTCGTCGTAGTTATGGTGCAATTGAGGTCTAACGTTAGTGCCTGATGTCTCAGGGTATGTATCGACGTGTGCGAGTAAGCCGATAGGGGGAGTTTTCCCGAAGGCTGCATGTTCAGTTGGGATGTTTGAGGGAAGAGTAGCCATGACATAGCCGTTCTTATCTACAGTGGCATCTTTTAATCCAGCTTCGATCAGGTCTTTAACGAGAATGTTCAATAGTTTCCATTGTTTCTTTGTGGAAGGAGATGTTGGAGAAGAAGCATCCGACTGTGTGTCTATTTTAGCGTAGCGTATAAAACGGTTGAGTAGGCGTTCACGATTGGACATGCTGATCTTTGCTGTAACGTAGGATTATCGTTCGTTTTCGGGCCAAAGTGTCATTGATGCTTCGAACAACTGGGTCAAGTCTTTTTCCGTGATAGGTTTCGGAGACAATTTAATGACTCGGTGCTGCGGCAGTGTGCCCTCGACTAAGTTGGGGATATCATTCTGGGTAACGCCGACGCCTTTTAAGCCGTTTGGGACACCCAGTTCAGACATTAGTGAAAGTATTTTTGCGGCCAGGAGATCTCCTGCTTGTTCAGCGGTCGCGTCATCGGTCGGTACACCGAGTAACTTCGCTGCATGGAGGTGTCGATCTGAGCACGAGTCAGCTGTAAATCGAAAAACTGCTGGTGCGTTCAAGATTACGGAAATACCGTGCGGCACTAGAGACCGGCCAGTAGAGTAGCCGGAAGGCTGATAGTTTCGAGATGCATGACTTACGGGGTATGACATTCCGTGGCATAGGTGGACTCCTGCATTTCCGAATCCCATGCCGGCATAACACGACGCGAGTAGCATTTGACTTCGTGCTTCGATGTCGCTTGTATCACGAAAAGCGCGAATGAGATAACGATTTACCATGGAGATTGTCTTAATTGCCCAGACGTCGCTTATTGGGTTTGAGCCTTGATATGCGGGTCTGAGAGCCGGGCGTCCAGGTTTTTTTCGTTGGTTGTACGGCAGGGCGGTATAGGATTCAAGCGCGTGACACAATACATCGAGTCCTGTCGATGCAGTGACAAATGGTGGAAGTGTTTTGGTGTTTTCTGGATCCACGATGCCCAATGTAGGTTTTAGACGACGATG
>CAZQMT010000015.1:4930-20447 GCA_964594555.1 uncultured Vicinamibacterales bacterium | reverse complement strand
GTCGGAATTGCAATTAGTGGTTTAAGAGGACCAGGGACAGGTTGTCCACCTCCTAAGGGAGCATTGACGTAGGTCAGAAGATCGGCCGGGTAGGTTGAATATAGGTTGGCAGCTTTTGCTGTGTCGATACTTGAGCCACCACCAACTGCCACGAAGCCTTCATAGCGTTCTCTGGTGGCAATGTCGATGGCTTCCTTTAAAGATTGATCGGATGGTTCAATTCTTACTTTGTCGAACACGTCATAATCTATTCCAGAAGAGTTGAGTGACTCGCAAACAGTGTGTGTAGGCTGAAGATTGGCTAGGTTTGGATCCGTCAGAATGAGAACACGACGGAGCCCAAGATCCTTAAGGTCTAGGCCCACTTCTCGTGTAGCTCCTAAGCCGTATCTAAGACTTGCGCTGGCAATTTCGAATGCGTTGTCGAGCAGTTCCATTTGAGGCTCCGCTTACCTGGAGATGAGATTCACTGTTTACGTGATACTAAAAGTTACTGTTTTTCCTGGCACTGAAACACTATCTTCGTGATGTCGTTGTTTCCTACCGCCATTAAGAGTCTTAGTCTCCGCCATGGAGTTGATGAGGTGGCATCAACGACGCTAAAAATAGGTGTTCTTGTTACTTCAACGACGAAACTTCTTTGCTTTAGCTGTTCTTGATAGTAGGCGATTACCTGATCCGGTGGGTCTTCGGTGCTAACTTGAAAGGCTAGTGTTTTGGCTGTGTCGTCGGTGCTCATGTTATCAGCGATCTCTGGGCTACTAGCTCCAGGGTACAGCACTACCCACGTTGGAATTGAAAGCTCTCCTGTTATTTTCAATGATTCTGTGGTGAAAGGAGAGTCTGCTGCTATTGACAGCCTATTGGTGCTGTTCTGCACGACTGGCTGAGGGGTGGCCGTATCTTTTTTTGGTGTCTCTGTTCTGTCAAGGATGAGTTGGTAGCTGGCGATGATTAGTCCTCCCAGGATGAGAATGGCTAGTGTTCTTGGCATAGATCTAGAAAAGAATAAGAACCTTTTTTCTGGGGTTTCGTTTAGTGAATTCAATCTTGGTTTTGTCTCGTGCTATCCAAGAGGGTTATTAAAAAATTGATTAAGTAAATTTTTAGGGTGCCTAGTCTAGTAGTCCGTTACGTTCAGCGATAGCTAGAACACGATGTGCGCCGGTGATTACTGGTTTGTCGACTAATTTTCCATCTAGTGAAAATGCGTGGCCTCCTGAAAGTTTTGATGCCTCTACGACGCGTTTTGCTTGTTCGATAGAAGAATTCGAAGGCGTGAACGCAGTATTAAGGTGCGAAACTTGTTGTGGGCTAATAGCCATTTTTCCTGTGAATCCGAGACTGGCGGCGCGGTTTGCTTCAGCGGTGAGTCCTTGAGTATCACTGAGTGAGAGCCAAGGGCCATCCATCGTATCGAGACTTCGAAGTGCCGCTGCTGAGACAATTCGTCCTCTGGCGTAGAGTAGGGCGTCCCAGGTCAAATTACAGCCAGTTTCGGCTGCATAATCTACGAAGCCGAATGCTATGCAGGTGACACGATCGGACGCAGACGCGATTGCTTCAACTTGACTCAGTCCCTGTGCTGTTTCGATGATTGGTAGGATGTCTAGGGAGATCGGACTAGTTTCGATGAGTTCCGCGATCCATTGAATTTCTTCTCCGCTCGAAACTTTTGGAATCATAAGGCCGTCTGCGTGGATTCCGGTATCGAGTAACGCGAGTAAGTCTTTGAGTCCTTCACGGCTTCGAGGTGTATTGATTCGGACGAATTTGTATGTAGTTTTTGGTTCAGGCTGACGGAGATGACGGATTGTTATATCGCGAGCCTCCGATTTCTGAGCTTGTGGAACAGAATCTTCCATGTCGATACAAACTAGATCCGCGCCACTGTGCATTGCTTTATCAAATCGATCTGGGCGAAGTGCTGGCACGAAGAGTAGACTTCGGCGTGGTGGAGTTCTCACTATCGCTGACACAGTAATCCTCCAACATGTAGTAATTCGATCACGATTTTAAAAGTCCCCCTGTGTGACGGGTTCTAGCCAAGTGGTCGTTGCGTCGATGTTGACAGCGATGTGTGTCATGTTTGTGCCAGGGGCAGCACCGTGCCAGTGTTTTTCGTTTGGAGCAATGTGGACCACGTCGCCAGCCTCGGCGTGGATAATGTCATTCCCGAGCTTCTGAATTTGGCAGCGACCGTCGATTATAAAAAGCAACTGTGGCCCAGAGTGCCGATGCCAGTTTGTTCGTGCTTCGGCTTTGAACTGAACCTTGAAGATTTTTGTCTGAGATTCAGGAGTCGTCCACGTTATACGCTTGAGTCGTGCGTTTCCGGTGAAGTGTTTGGGGTCGGCGATTTCCCACTCGGCCTGATTACCACGGAATACCTCCATTATTGACTCCTGTTAGATTTCGTCTCCGAATTTCCAGCAGGCTATACCTCCGAGAAGACCTGCTATGTTTTCGACGATCTTTACTTTTGGGCCAGATTTTAGTGTAACTCGTTTACTGTTGCCACCACCGATATATAGATAATCGTAGTTGAAAATAAATTCTAAGACATTAATTGCTTGGGCAAGTCTGTTGTTCCATCTCGTCAGGCCGATTTTCTTCAGCGCTTGATCGCCGAGCCAATCCTCGTAGGTGTCGTTTCGGCGAAATGGATGGTGCGCCAGTTCGAGGTTGGGGACCAAGTGGCCGTTAACAAATAATGCGGATCCGAAACCTGTCCCAAGAGTGATAACAAGTTCTACGCCATGCCCTTTGATCGTGCCGTAGCCGTGAATGTCTGCGTCGTTCGCTACTCGGACAGGCACGCCGAATTTTTTTGAAAGTAAATCTGCCAAGTTTATGCCGTGCCACGATGAGTCGAGGTTTGATGCCGTATAGATTACGCCCTTACGGACGACCCCAGGAAACCCTACTGCAGCTCTGTCGAACTGACCTTGTTTCGAAGCCAATTTGGCAATGATTTTTACAACAGCTTCTGGAGTTGCTGGTCGAGGCGTTTTTAGACGCCCCTGTTTAGTTAAAAGTGTTCCTTTTTCATCAAGGACGATTGCCTTTATCCCGCTACCGCCGATGTCGATGGCTAGGGTTTTACGCGCTTGTGAAGGAGATGGTCCCATGGCAAGCCTAATTACTGCGGAGAATCCTTGATTGGATTCTACTGAAGTCATACGATGGTAGCACGGCTGGTGGTTAGGTATGAATTAGCTTTTAGTCCTTGTTGCCATAGTTTTCGGTTGGTACAAAGCACTGTTGGGCTTTTTGTGATTGAAGCTTCCTGGTATACTTAGGGCGTATGTGGACGAAACTGATGGGGGGGCCTAGAAAGAAGCCACCAAAGACGATTGCCGTCATTGATCCCGATAGTTGTTTCGGCGCTCTGGCGTGCTCTATCTGTCAGGCGGCGTGTCCCGTTGCCGATTGCATCGTCGAGATTCCAGACGCAGATGGTCGAATGGTGTGTGCTGTTCGTGCAGATTATTGTATTGGCTGTGGGCTATGCGTCGCCCTGGGTAATCCGACCGCGCCACAAAAGCGAGAGTTCGGCTGTCCAGCTGACTATGATGCGATTAATATGGTGCCGTTCGAAGATGTTGTGAAAGCGATAGAAGAAACTGAAGCCCAAGTTGTAAACGAGTGATTTGCGCGGATCAATTTTTAGTGATTTTAACTGAGGCCCGTTTGTCGGGCTTTTCGTTTGTACGATCGACTATGATTCAAGTTTTTCAGCATGAAACACGTTATCTGTTTTCCGTGTCGTGTTTTTCAGGCTGATGTTGGAGTAATCTTTACCACCCGCAGCAGTCTGTTTTGAAGCGACATGAAGGGCACCGCCACACGGCATGCATCCGAAACATCTCAGCCCCACAACGCTCGCACAGCACCTTCTCTTCTACTGGGGTTTTAGAGGTTTTAGGTAGAGATCGTTTCGGAGGCTGATGGGGATGATCAGGTTCACACATAGGCACATTATAGCGTGGGAATGCAGCGTAGAGGAAGGAGTTGATTTCAGGCGCGTTTTGCCATGGATATTTAGTGTGTCTCTGTCTGTATAATTTAGTTAGTCTCATGTAAAAGGAGGTCGAAGTGAGTGAGAGTAAGGCGAAAATTGATGCATCGTCGAAGGTTCTGGTGTCTGCCTTGCTTGGCGGGATTCTTGGCGGTCTCTGTGGTTTCTTGTATTTGACCGAAGATGGTCGTAAGTTTCGCGATCGACTTGAGCCGTTCCTTGACGAGTTCGGAGACGAAATGAAAGGCTTGAGCCTGAAGCTGGAGAAAGCCCGCCAAGCTGCAGAGGAGGGGCGTGATGCTTTTCTTGATGTTGCAGGGCAGATTAGTGCTGAACGCAAACGCTGGGGAAGTGATTCTGAGCCAAATGTACAACACTGAGTTAGAGGAGATTCGTGTATATGGGAAGTAGTCTCGAAACGACAAATGTTTTTCTTGGGGTGATGGTAGGTTTGAGCGTCATTCAAATACTGGTTTTGTGCATTGTGGTCGTCGTTGGCTACAGGAAACTGGAGAATCTGACATCTTTAATTAAAGACTACGAACACAGGCACATAGCTCCACTCACTTCAAAGGTTAACGAAATTCTTGCTGATGTTAGGGGGGTTACGGCGAGGGTAATCAAAGAAAGTGAAAGGGCTGATGCAGTTTTGAGGAACGCGCTTGGAGCGGTTGACGAAGTTACCACGCGAGTGAGAACAAATATGCAGACTACGATGGGCATAACCATGACGATTGCTGAGACGGTTCGTGCGGTGATGGCTTCTCTGTCTGGTAGTGATAAGAAAGATCGATACTCTTCTCAACATGACGAAGAAGGGATTCAAGGAGCCGATGACCCGCTTAAGGCGAAGGAGAGTGCTTCGGCCGAGACATTGCCTAGGGCTGATTCTGGTCAGTAGTGGACTGTTCTAGGGCGCGGAGCAGTGCTTCAGTGAAGCTTGGTATGTCGCTCGCCTTACGAGACGTGATGAGGTTGCTGTCTTGTGCCACCGGTTTATCTACATAGAGTCCGCCAGCATTTTTAATGTCGATAGCGATTGACGGCCAACAGGTGAGAGTACGGCCACGGATTACGTTGGCTGAAATGAGCAGCTGTGGGCCGTGAGAAATAGCACCGATGGGTTTTGTTGCAACCATCGCATCTTTCACGAGGTCGACCATCGCATGCCGGAGTCGCATGCGTTCGGAGGCATGGCCGCCAAGGATTACGAGTGCATCGAAATCCTTCATGCTGGCTTTACCAGCTGCCAACTCTGACGTTGCCGTGGTGGTGCCGAGTTTGTCTTTTGGTGTTGACTTCAAGGTTGGGCCTATCAATGTCACGACTATGTCTGCGTTACGCAGTGCTGTGATCGTTCCGGTAAGTTCAAATGAATCGAAGCCTTCCTCAATTAGTATGGCTACTCTTTTGTTAGAGAGTGACTTGCCGCCATTGCTCATGTTATCCGTCTCCATATATGAAGATTTTACATCAAAGCGAGAAGTTCTGCGGACTCACATGCCTCTTGCGAGTCATAAAAAGAACCGGCAGCATGAGTTTTATTACGGTAAAATCTATAATTCTGGATAGTGCTTTTCTCTTCCATTTATAAACTTAATGTCGAATCGCCTCACTACAGAGCATAGTCCGTATTTACTTCAGCACGCGAAAAATCCAGTGAATTGGTATCCGTGGGGGGCTGAGGCGTTTACAAAAGCACATAAAGAAGACAAGCCAATTTTTCTCTCAATTGGGTACTCCACTTGCCACTGGTGTCACGTGATGGAGCACGAGTCCTTCATGAGCCAGGAAATAGCGAGTGTGTTGAATAGAGGGTTTGTTTCAATCAAGGTTGACGGGGAAGAGCGGCCAGATCTTGATCGAGTCTATATGTCTTTTGTGCAAGCAACGACAGGTGCTGGTGGGTGGCCGATGAGTGTTTGGCTGACCCCAGAACTTAAACCATTCTTCGGAGGTACTTACTTTCCTCCGAGCTCACGTTGGGGCCGTCCTGGGTTTGTTGAGATCTTGAATCGAATCTCTCATGTTTGGACCACCGATCGTGCTCAAGCCATAAGGTCCGCTGAAGATATTGTGATACGCCTCAGAGAGGCATACGGTGGAAATACAAGTCCAGAAAAATCTACTCACGAGGCTGGGGCTAAGCTCGACGGCTCAGGTCGTCAATCTGCGTTGTCTGATGGACTTAAGGAAGGCGTGGCGTATTGGGTCGGTGAGTACGATTCACGCTACGGTGGTTTTGGTAAGGCTCCGAAGTTTCCTCGACCTACCGAGCTTTTGTTTTTACTCAGAGAGTATGCGCGAATCGGTGACGAGAACACCTTGGTAATGGCAACCAAAACCCTCCGTGCCATGGCGCTTGGTGGAATGCATGATCAAATAGGAGGAGGGTTCCACCGGTACTCGGTCGATGCAGAGTGGCGAGTGCCACACTTTGAAAAAATGCTCTATGATCAGGCTCAGCTTACGCTGGCCTACCTAGAGGCGTTTCAGGTTACAGGTGAAGAGTTTTATTTGTCGGTGGCCGACTCTACTTTGGGTTATGTGTTGAGAGAGATGACGGATTCGGAGGGAGGGTTTTATTCGGCTGAGGATGCAGACAGTGTTCCACCTGAGCTGGCCGGATCGCCATCGCCGAATAAACAAGAAGGTGCGTTTTATGTTTGGACGTCAGAAGAAATCGACACTCTGTTAACCGAAACATCAGATCTGATCGCCCTTCGTTTTGATATCCGTCCCGAAGGAAATGCTCCACACGATCCTCATGGTGAATTTCAGCGCAAAAATTTACTTTATGTTGCGCGATCGGTAGAAGAAATTTCGACTCAGGCAAATCGTTCTCTTGAGGAAGTACATGCTGCGCTGCTGGAGGCTAGGAATAAATTATTTGATGTGAGGTCTCGTCGCCCTCGGCCTCATTTAGACGACAAGATTCTTGCGTCATGGAACGGTCTTATGATCGCTGCGCTGGCCAGGGCAGCGCGTGTGTTCGAGAGAGCCGAGAATCACTTTGCAAAGAAAAACACCTATCTTACGGCTGCCCGTAGAGCTGCATCATTTGTCCAGCGACGTATGTGGAGTGAAGAGACTGGGAATCTCTATCGCAGATATCGATGTGGAGAGGTTGGCATTGATGGTTACTGTGAAGATTATGCGAGTCTGATATGGGGATTAATCGAGTTGTTCCAAGTGGATTCGGATCCGAATTGGTTAGAGTGGGCCCTACGCCTACAACGTCGACAAGACGAACTGTTTTGGGATGTTGCTGAAGGTGGATGGTTTAGTACGAGTGGCGATGACCCCACAGTGCTCTTACGGTTGAAAGAAGAATATGATGGTGCAGAGCCGTCAGCTAACTCGATATCGGCTATGAATGTTTTAATGCTTTGGCATTTCACGGGGGAACAAGAGTTTATAGAAAAACTTGAATGTCTATTGCTTCGAAATAGAGAGAGGCTTGGTGAGATGGCTCGTGTTGTTCCGCATTTTATGTCTGTGGTGTCGACTTGCCAAGCCAAGTTCCGGCAAGTAGTACTGGTCGGTCGTGAAGGTGATGATAAAGCTGAAGAGATGAGGTGTTTGTTGGCTGAAGCGTACGACCCCTTTTCGCTTGTTATGCATCTTGAGCCTGGATATCGTCAGGAGAGTCTCTCTAAGTTGGTGCCGTGGGTCAAGGAAATGTTGATGCGGAACGGAAATGCGACTGCCTACGTTTGTCGTGACTTCGTGTGTCAAGCCCCGGTCGATGATGTCCTTGAACTTAAAAAAATAATTAATAGGGAACCAGGTTAAGGTTTCTAGAGAAAAATCGGAAAGATTCCGTTGGAAGGTGTGAGTTGATATTTCAAGTTGACGTCGTGTTGCGTGACACAAACCGTGCGATTACGGAGACGGTCAATCGCGAGGGAAGTGAGCCGTCGACTTGGACTGATGGGGATGTTGAGTGGGTGCTTCGTCGAATCTTACTTGCGATTCATCGTGCCAAGCATCCTAGTAGTGACGAAGAGCCAACCATCGCTTTACGTGGGTTGAGTTGGATCGTCAACCCTTTCGATGAAGGAGTTGTGATTGCTGTTGAAGTTTCGAGTGGTGCTGCTGTCGCTGGGCCATTTGATATCCAGCGACAAGACCTGAATCAGATGGTTGAGCGCGTTATTTTGTCTGGTGTTTCTGAGTCGACATGGCAGATTCATTAGCTTAAGGAAGCAGGATTAGTAATCATGAGGGTTGTTATTTTTAGTCGAATTTTTATTAGCTATGTAGCGATTGTTGTTGGTGTTGTTCTGGTGGAGGCAGTGGCTCAGGAGAAAGTTTTGAGATTGCCGATCTTGGACCGGGCAATAGAGTACCACGGGGGAGATCTCTACGAATCATCGACTGTGTCACTGAAGATAACGTCGCTTTCTGGTTCTTTTAACATCGAAGCGGATCTTGGTAATAATTTTGACTACACCGTGATTGGTGAAGTTGGCAGAGACAACAAATATCTCAGAAAAGTGCATTATACAAATACTGCTGTACGAGAGTGGCGCGACGGTAAAGAGGTGAGGCTTGATGAAGGCTTAGCTGGGAGGGCGAGAGATTTTGTTAACGCGAGAGTGTTTTTCCCGTTCTTGCCTTATGGTCTCAACGGTGAAAACGTATTTAAAGAAGACCTCGGTATTGAAGAGTGGGAAGGAGCAAGGCTTCATAAGGTTCGAGTGTCATTTAGGCCTGGCACCAGTACAGATGCTGAAGATACCTATATGTATTGGTTTGATCCGGAGACAGGTCGTGTCGAACAATTCGCATATGATTTTAAAGTTGGAAATGGTGGTCTCAGGTTTCGTAAGGCTTTGAAGTTCAAGCGAGTCGGGGGCATTCTGTTCTCTGATCAGGAGAATTATGCTGCTAATGGTCCTGGGCTGTCGGTCAATTTACTGACACCAGATTATGTTAGAAATGAGATGAAGTTACTCTCAACGATTAGGGTCTCTGATATTCAAGTCGAGCCTGAAGGTTCGTGATATCACACTGCCGTGTCTTCCTTCGCTAACGTTGATTTGTTTGATTGGTTCGACAATATTGACATCTATCTCTTTGATCAGATTCTTAAGGGAAGATTTTTAAAGGGGGCGAACCTTCTCGACGCTGGATGTGGGCATGGCAGGAACCTCGTCTACTTTCTCCGTGCTGGCTATGAGGTGTTTGGCGTAGACCGTTCACCAGCAGCTATTGAGGAAGTACAGGCTCTTGCTAAGAAGCACTCACCGGGGCTTTCTCTAGGTAACTTTCGGGTGGAGAATATTGAAGAAATGTCGTTCAATGATGTAGCCTTTGATGTTGTGATTAGTAGTGCCGTGCTGCATTTTTCTTCAGACGCAAATCATTTCAATTCGATGGTGTCAGAAATGTGGCGAGTACTTCGTCCTGGCGGCATGTTTTTTTCTCGTCTCGCATCATCCATAGGAATCGAAGATCGAATTAGACCGGTCGGGAAGGGATGCTATACAGTGCCGGATGGAAGCACTAGGTTTTTGGTTGACGAAGTATTTCTTCGCGAAATGTCGAAAAAGCTTGTGGGGAGATTTTTGGAGCCAATTAAGACAGTCAATGTCGAGGGGCAACGCTGTATGACAACGTGGTGTTTACGCAAAGATTAGAGTGTGGTTTTTTACTGGAATAATGACCATGATGCTAAAAAACATAGCACTGGTTTCGTTGAGCGAAGATCGGCAGAAGAAAATGATGACAAGGGGGTCATTTAATGGGTGAATTCCTTCCTCACCTTAACGCAGGTTTAAATGCGACCTGTACAGTGTTGCTAATGCTTGGTTTTTCAGCGATTAAGTCTGGACAAACCATGACTCACAGGCGTCTGATGCTTGCTGCTTTTGGGTGTTCAGTATGTTTTTTGATTTCTTATCTGATTAGATTTGCGCTTACTGGTGATCATCCATACCCTGGAGATGGATGGGATCGTATTTTTTATCTTGTGATCCTTGTGAGCCATGTTAGTCTGGCTGCGCTGGTTCCATTTCTAGCGATCCGAACACTTTATCTTGGCCTCAAAGGTCATATCAGCTCTCACCGGAAGTGGGCGCGATTTACGTTCCCAATATGGATGTACGTTTCAGTGACGGGTATTGTGGTTTATGTGATGCTTTACCACGTCGCTGGAGTGTCTGGTTAGTTCCATATTCACAAAACTAAGAGTGTATAAGCTATGCTTGAAGGGTAGGTGGTTGAAGGTTTCGTAATAGAGTTTGGATCTGTTTTTCTTAGTTAAGCGACATCGCATGCCGGGGTGGCGGAATTGGCAGACGCTCGGGACTTAAAATCCCGTGGGGCTCACTCCCCGTGCGGGTTCGATTCCCGCCCTCGGCACTCCGACCCTTTTATCTTACGGAGTACACGAAATAGGATTTTGATATTGTGAAGATGATTAAAGAGCCAAAAATAATCTTTAAAATATGTGTCCGAGCGCCGATAAGGTTTATTGGGCTCGTTACATTTTATGTATTAACACTCGTGCCGGTTTCTCTCGTTGCTGAGGACGATGGGAGAAGAGTGGCCCAAGCTGTACAAGTAAATGAACCGCCCCTTATTGATGGGGTAGTCGATGAAGATATTTGGCTGGTTGCTCCTGCGCTGACAGATTTCATTCAAGCCGAGCCAAATGAAGGAGAGCCAGCAACAGAAAAAACGGTTGTTCGGCTTCTTTACGACAGTCAAAATATTTATGTTGGCGTGATCTGTTATGACCGAGATCCTTCTGGGATAGTGGTGACTGATAGTCGAAGAGACTCAAGCTTAGCGGACATGGATTCATTCCAAGTCATCTTCGATACATTTCAGGATCGGCAGAACGGATTTGTATTTGGAACGAATCCGGCTGGTATCGAGTACGACGCACAGGTGAGTAGGGAAGGAGAGGGAGGGCAGACTTCGAGTAGTCGTTCGCAGGCTGGAAATGTTAGTGGTTTTAATCTCAATTGGGATGCGAGTTGGATCATTCGAACGAGTCAGGATAAAGCTGGCTGGATGGCCGAATTTTCAATTCCGTTACGCACGCTTCGCTATTCACCATCAAAACCTCAAAATTGGGGTATCAATTTTAAGCGTAATATTCGGAGAAAGCGTGAAGAAGTCTACTGGTCTCCTATATCGCGAATCTATACGTTTTTTAGGCTGTCTGCTGCTGGTGATTTGAACGGCTTGGAGTTAGAGACTCCGAGAAATTTCAAGGTGATGCCGTACATGCTGTCGTCTGTACATCGTGATTACGTGCAAAACTCAGATGGCGCCGTCAAAAACTTTGACTTCGGAATGGATGTGAAGTTCGGTATCACTCCGAGTTTGAACCTTGATGTTACGGTGAATACCGATTTTGCCCATGTTGAAGTCGATGATCAACAGATCAACTTAACGAGATTTAATCTTTATTTCCCAGAGAAACGGCCATTTTTCCTTGAGAATTCAGGCACATTCTCGATGGGAACTGCTGATTATTACGGTAGTACTCTCGAGCTTTTTTTTAGTCGTCGTATCGGAATCGGTTCAGCTGGTGAGCTTATACCTATTCGTGCTGGGGCACGGTTAAGTGGAAAGGCCGGTCCCTATAATGTCGGTTTCATGAATATGCAAACACAGGGACTGGATAGCACTAATCCGGCAAACAATTTTAGCGTGGCAGCGCTTCGCCGGGATTTGCCGAATCGATCTGGCTTGGGTGTGGTGTTCGTGAATCGTTCTGCTGTTGGTGATTTTGCCGATCCTGGAGATTGGAATCGTACTTGGGGTGTTAGTGGCAATCTTGGCATTGGCGATGCGTTATCGTTTCGTGGTTTTGCGGCACGCACCGAGACTCCGAATACGACGGGGAGAGAGCATGCCGTTGATGTCTATGGTGAATTTCGAAAGCTTTGGGGACTGTGGTGGGTCGAATATACGGAAGTTGGGGATGGTTTTAATCCTGAGGTGGGCTTCTTAATTCGTGATGATTATCGGACGATTCAATCAAGTTTTATACGAAACTTTCGGTTGCCGTCGATTTCATGGTTACGTGAAGTAAGACCGCACGTGACGTATCGTCATTTTTGGGATTTTGATGGATTTTCTGAAACGGATTACATTCATTTAGACTCGCATGTGGATTTTGAAAATGGGACGTTCTTTAGTCCGGCCGTGAATATGCGCAAGGAAGGTTTAAAAGAGCCATTTGAAATCGCTCCTGGAATTATGATCCCTCAAGGAGACCACCGTTTTACAGAGTTGGCATGGCGATGGAACACTGATCAGAGTGCATCTATTGGTTATGAGGGCTCGTTGGACGCAGGAGGATTTTTTACCGGCAAGCGGGTCTCTCTCGCTTCAACCGTTAGAGTTCGACGTGGAGCTAAGTTTAATAGTGCGATAACGTGGTCTTACAATGATGTTAATTTGCATGAAGGTAACTTCATTACAAATTTGGCCCAATTCCGTATGAATTACAGTTTTACGCCTCTCGTAAACCTTCAGTCTCTTCTTCAGTACAACGATCAGCAAGATATTTGGTCTACAAACATCAGATTTGGGTGGCTTAATAAGGCTGGCACCGGACTTTTCCTCGTCTATATCGACATGCAAGGGCTCGGTGGGCTTTTGGTCGGGCCTCAAAATAGAAGTTTCGTCGTGAAATACAATCGCCAATTTGATGTATTACGTTGAAACGAATTAAAGTCTGTCCACAGTATTTGTCTTGAAACTTAACAATGAAGACCTTGATTTTTTAATTGAGGAGCCGGCTCTATAACGTACGCTTTTCTACGCGTAGATTTATTGAGATGCCATGAGAGTTTTTCAAGTGGTTGCTTTTGGGTTATCTAAAATCAGTGCTTTATTGGCAGCGCTGGTTTTATTACTCATGCTTGTCTATACACTTCTGGAAATAGTACTTCGCATGTTCAACCGGTCCACCTTCGTTCTCGAGGAGATGATTGGGTATGGCGTCGCTGCAGTTGGTTTCCTTGGGCTCGGATACACGTTAGAGCAGGACGGACTGGTTCGTGTCCGAGCGGTAATTGATCGATTAGATCGACAAACGGTTGCAAGGCGTGTTGTGGAGCTCACTGCGGTTACGCTTACATTGTTTGTAACTGGTGTGGCGATAGGGTCTTTTGGGGCAGGCGTATTTAGAAATTATCTTCGCGGCTATACCAGTGGTACCTTGGCAGATGTACCGATGTGGATTCCCGAGGGGATGGTGTTGTTTGGTCTTGTTGTATTTTGGATTCAATTGCTGAGTTTGGCTGTACAACTCCTGAGAGAGAGAGCAGGGTAGTTGAAGTCTAAGTTTTTCACGATTTCTGGCTTGGATTTTCTATGGAAGCGCTAGGGGCGGCTGGTCTCGTTTTCTTCCTTCTCGTTCTTTATTTAAGTGTCGGTACTTGGATTTTTTCTGGTCTTATGCTGGTTAGTGTGACCGCATTAATGGTTACGCTTGATATGCCGTTAACCCGGGCTGCTAATATTCTTAAGGGCACGATGTGGCGGAGTGCGAGTACAGCTGAATTGGCCGCCGTCCCACTTTTCATCTGGATGGGAGAAATTGTTTTTCGGTCGTCAATTGCCGACCGTTTGTTTCGTGGACTCACGCCGTGGCTGGAAATGATTCCAGGGCGTTTGCTTCATACGAGCATTGGTGGCTGTACGATCTTTGCGGCGCTGAGTGGTTCGAGTGCAGCGACGACAGCGACTATGGGGAAAATAACGATGGATTCGTTGATAGATCGTGGTTATAACCGTACATTGACGGTTGGGTCGTTAGCTGGTGCAGGAACACTTGGCCTAATGATTCCTCCGTCGATTGTAATGATCGTATACGGGGTTCTGGCCGAAGTTTCTATTAGTCGATTATTCGCGGCAGGCGTAATTCCCGGACTCTTTATAGCCGGGCTCTATTCAACATACATTTTTTCTAGATGTGTCTTTGTGCCAGAGCTTGCACCGAAGTCGGCAGTAAGTTTCACTAATCGTGATCGTGTCAGAGGCCTTGTCGAGATGCTTCCGTTCTTTTCTTTGATCGTTTTGGTGTTGGGAAGCATTTATTCTGGTCGAGTGACACCGTCTGAATCGGCAGCACTTGGTGTGGCGGCAGCGTTTGGGATGACCTTATATGCGAAATGTTCTATTCGAAGTGTTTTTGTTGAGTCCATCGAAGCCACTATTAAGACAAGTTGTATGGTGTTGACTATTGTTGCTGCTGCTTCATTCATGTCTTCGGCTGTTGGATATATGCACATACCTCGAGATCTTGCAGCGGCCATCGGTAGTCTTGAAGTTGGACCGTATCAGCTTATTTTAATTTTAGCTGGGTTTTATTTAGTTCTTGGGCTTTTTCTAGATGGAATCTCTATTCTCGTTATGAGTTTGCCGATTACGTTGCCACTTGTGATCGGTCAGGGGGTCGACCCGATTTGGTTTGGTGTGTTTCTTATCATCATGGTTGAGTTGGCTCAAATTACTCCTCCGATCGGATTTAACCTCTTTGTTCTTCAGGGACTCACCGATCAACCTATTGGATCAATCGCGAAAGCTGCACTTCCTTTCTTCTTGCTTCTATGTTTAGTGGGAGTATTTCTAACGTTGTTTCCGGGGCTGGCATTGTGGTTGCCTGGTGTCTTATACGGTTGATCGGTTGAAGTTTTGGCGATGTGATGGGCATTTTCAAGTCAGTTGCTGCTTGGCGAGTGTCTTCGCTGCTGCTAATGGTGCGAAATGAACCTTGTGCGGACTTATTGAGAGTAAGGTCTTGTATGCAGCGGCTGACCGCCGTGCCTTTCTTACAAGCAAGTCTTTGTCTAAAGGGAGATTAATCGTGACGAAAAGAATGACTCGGGGAGAATTTTTGAAACTCAGTGCAGCTTTTGGTACAGGCCTCGGTTTCGTTAGTCCTGAAGATGAACGTTCTCGAAAAGATATTGAGACGCTTTTAGGTGATGGGGCACCAGATCTGATTGTTCTAAACAGTCGAGTCTATACAGTGGATGAGACGATGCCGATGGCAGAGGCGTTCGCGGTTAAAGATGGTTTGTTCGTCGCCGTTGGAAGTACGGCAGATGTCAAAAATCTAGCAACGACTAGAACGAAGGTAATTGATGCCGAGGGTATGACTACGACCCCAGGTTTTATAGATGCCCATTGTCACACACAAGGCATTGGAGATTTGTTTCACGCTAATCTTGATGTTCGGACTATCAAAGAAATTCAAGAGGAACTTCGTAAGGCGGCTGCAAAGACTAAGCCAGGTTACTGGGTTACGGGTTTTAAGTACGATGATACGAAAGTTAGGGATGGTCGACGAATTAATCGATGGGATCTCGATGAGGCTGTGCCGGATAAACCTGTGCGGGTGTCCCATCGTGGTGGCCATCTAGGTTGGTATAACAGTAAGGCTCTTGAATTAGCCGGCGTTAATAAGGATACGGAAGATCCGTTCGGTGGCCGTTTTGAAAGAGATGAAAAGGGAGATCT